>CAZTGJ010000127.1:0-8978 GCA_964613025.1 uncultured Thermoplasmata archaeon
TTTTGTCATCTCATGATTAAAATAATTTATGCGAAATAATTTTTGTACTCTACAGCCATGGTCATGTGAAGTAAAACTAATATAGAATGAACGGAGAAGAACAACGAATATGATGGAATAAGGAATCATGGACAGGGGACAGGATGTGAGAGGAATACACACCAGGGATTACGGAGATATGCCGGACATGGCCCGGCACACGAAGTTGTACGACATATTTCAGATGAAAAAAAGATGGGCGTCGTATCTCTATCTCTCCACCGCCCTCGCGTTCGCCGCGTTTAGGACAATGTCCCGTTATTCTCTTGGTGTTTCCATCGGGATCTGGCAGATATTCTCAATTTATGAAATGCCGTTCATCATGCAGACGGCAATGACGGTAATGATCTTCATCGGCCATGTATTTCTCTTTGTTATACTTCTGGAAGCCTCCTATCATATCGAGGAAAGGCGGTCGATCAGATTTTTCATCAACATCACCACACTGACAATTGTAGGTATTGGGGATCCGAAACACTATGACGCTCGGAAGAGCTACCAATTTGCTTTCATTGCAGGGGTGATCTCAATTGTCTATCTGGGCTTCCTCTCACTGGCTGCAATGCTATATTATTACGAAAATGAATTCCATCTGTTGATCCTCTTGCCAATCTTCGGCCTTATCATACAGGCCCTGGGTTTCAAGTTCCTGACGGACATTGAATATCTGTTCAAATCTCAGCAGGACCCTATTGAACCTTTGTAATTAAATAGTTGAATTTAGTAGATAGAGAGAGATAGAGAGAGAAAGAGAGAGAAGGAAAGAACGATGATATTTGAAAGAAAGATGTTCATTGGAAGGCAACACATGATTGGTGACATACCATGGGTAAAATATTCAACGGAGCGAACGGTGACAGAGTGAGGGTTTCATGATATGGTTCGAAGCAGTCGTTCATCTGTAGCTAGATTCATCACGCAGTCTCCTTACAATCTGAGCAGAAATGCGGTATATTTCCATCCGCTTGCCGGCAGGAGGAGAAAGGTTTCATTCCTCTACTTCTTTACGGCGATCGTCCTCCTGTTCCATGACCTGTTCATCATCTCGAATTCTGAAACATTCACTCCGGTCATGGAGTTCCTTGTCCGTGAGGACCTTACATCAGATTCCCTCACCGCTCTCTCGGTTCTCCTTTTTGTGTTCCTGTATTTTCTCGTTATCGTGCTATTCGAGGCCTCCTACCACATCGAACAGAATCGCGGGATCAGGTTCATCCTCATGATCATGACCTTTGGTATGGCCGCCATGCTTGATCACCAAGCGTCTACCGCTCGGAGGAACTACAAATTCGGTGTAAGAGCCGGGCTGATCTCGCTATTCCTTCTTGAGATCTATTCCATGTGGATTCTCTGGTATTCCCTTGAGAACGAAGTATCGGATCCTTTCCTCCTCTATCCCATGATCGCGCTTGGTATCCAGTTCGTAGGGCTCGTCATGCTTACCACCGTGAAGCCCCTCTTCAAGTTAGAGGAACGATCAGAATCCCTGGACTATGCAGGGACCCGTGACCCAAAGCGTCAGCAGGCTATCAGGTCCATACTCGGAAGGAGCATTGGGATCGGAGAACTCGAGCGAAGAAAACGAGTGGCGATCATGGAGAAATTTGTGCGGGAGGAAGGGGGCCCAACCGGAGGCATCAAAGGAATTGATTTAAAAATTGATGATAAAATTGATCGGCGTGGAGAAATCGACATCCCAATCGAAAAGGAGAGGGGGGCAGACGCGGGGGGGGGAAACGACGATACGGGGAAAATGGAAAGAAGTGGAGTTTCTTCGGAAGTGGAGCGATTTGATGCGTTTATGCAAACTCTTGCACCAGCCAGAGGAGGAAGTACGGATAGGGAAATGGGATATAGCGAAGAAGAAACCGGATGGCCGGACGGAGAGGGCAGGGAAGGGTATGGAAATTGGATTCATGAAAAGGATGAAGAAGAGGCGGATGGTGGGGGGAGGGGAGAAGAGGCCAGTAAAGATCGAGGTGGATGGGGACAGGAAATAAGAGAAGGAAGAGCAGGGCAGGAAAAGGGAAAAGTAGGGCAGGAAAAGAGAGAAGAAATCTATAGGGATGGGGGGCAGGATTTTGACACAGCCGAGGATTTCCTGAACTCACTGGACATCATAGATCCTATCGAGGCATCCAGAGCCGCGTACAGGGCAGGTGAGGAGAAGCGAGAAATGCTCAGGGAAAGGAAGGAGAAGAATATCAAGTCAACCCCTAACGAGAAAGTACTGTTGAAATGTACCATCGCCTCTGAATTGTATGCCGCCACCGGAGTGATCCTCTTGCTGCTTATGTTCTGGGGAAATGCCATGCTGTTCCGGCTGCTCACTGGAAAAACAATGTCGAATCTGGGTGGAGTGCACCTCTTTTTGAACCTACTGTTCATATCGATCAGCATAGTACTTGTAGTCCTTTCACTCAAAGCCGCAATGGAACTTCGTATCATGGCTGACCTGCGCGGGAACCATGATTTCGGCTATATGAACCTCGCCTGGCTACTTATGTATGCAGTCTCAGGAGGCCTGGACTTTGCAATGAATGGCAGGATACATCTGGCCTTCATCCTGCCCTTGCTCGGGCTGTTCACCCAAATGTTGGGAATAACATACATAAACAATGTTCAGGTATTCTACAGGAAGTTCCTGAGTGATCTTTCTGTAACCGGGATCTGAATATGAACCCGGATTCAAACATTTTTATACCAGCCTCGTATGGTGGAGTGCATGGCATCAACCAGCTTCGAGGTGAAGTATCGGGACGGTCTGGCCAGGATCGGGAAGTTCTCCACACCCCACGGTCCCGTCACCACCCCCACCCTGCTTCCGGTGATCAATCCCTCCACCATTCCGGTCTCGGTGGATACCATGCGCTCCCTCGGGGCAGAGATGATTATCACCAACTCCTACATCATTCACAGCACCGATCATTTGCGGGAACAGGCTTTGGAGAAAGGTGTCCATTCACTGGTGGGCGATATCCCGATAATGACTGATTCCGGGACATTCCAGATGTACGTCTACGGAAAGGTCAGGGTCACCAACGAGCAGATCATCCAGTTCCAGAAGGATATCGGATCCGATGTGGGGACCATTCTCGATGTGTTCACTGTTCCCGACTCCCCCTACGAAACTGCCAGAAGCGAGGCAGAGGAAACCCTCAAGCGGGCGAAGGCCGGAGTAGCAATGAAGGGAAAGATGGCCCTGGCTGGTCCGGTGCAGGGCGGTGTCTATCCCGACATCAGGGAATGGCATGCCGGTGAACTCTCACGGCTCGATCTGGATTTCCATCCCGTAGGAGGGGTTGTGCCACTCATGGAGAATGCAAAATACTCGACCCTCAGCGAGGTCATTGTGGGAGCAAAGAAAGGATTGATCCCCTCCCGGCCGGTGCACCTTTTCGGAGCCGGTCATCCTATGATCTTTCCCCTTGCAGCATACCTGGGATGCGATTTCTTCGATTCCGCATCTTATATCAAGTTCGCCAAGGATGACAGAATGATGTTCTGGAACGGAACCCGAAAGCTCCAGGACATCCATGAACTCTGGTGCCCATGTCCCGTCTGCTCTTCCACAACAGCCAAGGAACTGAGAGCATTACCGCCCGAGGAACGGACCTTACAACTAGCCCTTCACAACCTCCACATTTCATTTGCAGAGATCCGGCGGATCAGGGATGCCATCAAATACGGAGATCTCAGGGAGCTGGTGGAGGCCAGGCTCAGGGAGAACCCGAACCTTCTGCCGGTATTTGAGGTTCTGGCCAAACATACTGATTACCTGGAGAGATTCGAACCTGTTTCCCGGAGAAGCGCTTTCTACTTCACCGGTCCGGAATCCCTGAACAGGCCCAATGTGGCACGCTACCGGCGTCATTTCTTCTCCCGCTTCATGCCCTCCCGGCGAGAGGATGATCGGACCATCATATTACTTGAGGAGGGGGAAAAACCCTATTCACGATACTATGGACAGACCATCGAAAAGGTGAGAGAGATTTCCGATGCCAGATTCTTCGTGAACTCCATCTTCGGTCCGGTCCCTCTGGAACTGGACGAGATGTACCCCCTTGCCCAGACCGTCATTCCCGTAAAGCTTGATACGGTCACCCAGAAAAAGATGGCAGAGATCATGGAGACATTCTCCCACTCTCTCCCCCCGGGTCTTGGTATTGTGTGGGACGGAGAGAACACTCTTGATGCCCTGCGGATGTTCGGTGGAGCCCTCGGGGATTCAACGAAAGGAACTGACGTGATCGACCAGGGTGACGCGGATGTGCAGATGGCCCCTGAACCAGACATCAACCAGGAAAAGAAGCGAAAAGGAACGGAAAAAAAGAATCTTGCCAGGCTACGGGCTCTTGCGGATATGCAGTTCGGAAAGGGAGCCTCCGACATGATCCATGGGGGTGTCAGGATCGTGTGCTCCAGAAAAACCGGGAAGATCAGGAACGTCCATGTGAACGGGGAACATCTCCTCTCCATGCGGGCTCATGACGGTTTATTCACCCTGAAACACGCAGGTGCACGGAAGCTTCAGAATCTGTTCCCACCTCCGAAACTCCGGGCTTGTGTCGATGATGAGGAGGTGGAGGAGTTCATTCGTGAGGGAAAGAACACCTTTGCACGATTCGTTACCGATATGGACCCCGGACTCCGGCCCATGGATGAGGTCATGGTGGTGAACGGGAAAGACCAGCTCCTTGCCATTGGCCAGGTGATCCTCATACGGGAGGAAGCTCTTGCTTTCAGCCGGGGTATTGCCGTGAAAGTGCGGGAAGGAGATGGGAAAAAGAAAGAGAAGACGGCATAGAAGAACGAATGTTATTCCTCCTCGACAACTATAAATAACTTCTGCTGAAAGGCAGATTGATAGTATGAGATTCAGCCCAATCACCACGCTTTTTCCGTCAATTATTCCTCTACTTATCAGTATCATCTGCGTTATCCTAGGACTTTCCTTGTTCACGATCTCCCTCGATTCGGAAGGGGGAGCCGAAAGGTCTGGTGAGATGGAGTGGGGATTGGAGGAGGAGGGAACCAGGGCTGGGGAAGGAAATGAAACTGAGATACCTCCTATCGAGATGGGGGAGCTGGTCATCGAGAATGCCACCCGGAACTTAACGGACTCCAGACTGCTCTTCAACGGAAACATCACTATCGGGAACGGGGGCATCCTCAATCTTGAGAACAGCACACTCATGCTGAACTCTACCAATGTCACACGGTTTTCTATCATTGTGGAGGAGGGTGGGATCCTGAACATGACGGGTTCCACCATACAAAATGTCACATTCTGGGGGTATGGATTTCTCGTCCGGGGCACATTGAACATGGACAACTGCACCGTCTATGGAATGTATCACCCCCTGGAATATGAACAGTCAGGGATCATCATCCGATCGGATGGCGTCATCCTCAATGGCTCCACCATCCGGAATAGCGGGTTCGAATCCAGGGCTCTATTCATCAACAACTCCTCGCCGATCATACGAAACTGCAATCTTTCTGCAGATTATTACGGTGCATATCTTGTGAACGGCTCATATCCCCGCTTCACGAATACCACGTTCATCACCAACATCGGTGTGGGCAAGGGTGTACTGTGCAACGGATCGAGCTTTCTTTTCGAGGACTGCAACCTCACGGGAAATACCTATGCTCTGGACATCGAAAGTGGGATCAAAGGGGAGGTTCTCAACACTACATTTCATGCAAACTGGATCGGGGTAGTCCTCACTGAATTCGTAGACATGAATCCTCTGTTCAGAGAGTGCACATTTCAGGACAGTGAACTGAGTGCCATGTTCCTGTACAGTAACGCAACAATTGACGGCTGCACCTTCATCCGTAATGTGATACCCGGACAGTACCGCCCCATCGCCCCCCTTGTCATGAGAGGATTGGAAAACGAGACACTGTTTGTCCTTACAAATACCACTTTCCAGGATAACCACAACGGCATCCTCATTGGTGACGGCATGTTCGTCCTCAATAACTGCACCCTTCTGAACAACACCCGTTTTGCCGGGCACTCCGGGATCTCCCTCTACGGCCCTATGAATAATTACTCGTTCACCATGTCTGACAGCACCATCAGGGGACACCCTACCGGAATGGAGATCGTGAACACGAATCACGCCTCTATCATTGACATCAGCCGGAACATCTTCAGGGAGAATGAGGTAGCCATTCGATTGTGGAACTCCACTCCTGCGATCCAGAATAACACGTTTATCGAAAATGAATGCTCTATCGAGGAGCGATACTTCCAGGGGCCTGGGATCAGAAATAACGGTTATGTGAACAACGAGGTGAATTCCAGGTACATCATCCGGGTGGATTTCCTCATTCAGGACGGATACGGGATAAACCTCACCGGTGCAACGGTTAATCTGACAGCAAATGAAACGCCGGAACCATACGATCTTGAGTTCGAGACCGTGGGGGGGGGGAGGATCGTTGTGGACATCAAATGGGAAGAGACCACAACCAGGACGTACAGTTTCCATCCGTATACTGTGAGGGTGAACTATCAGGGGATCGAGATCACGAGCCTTCTGGAGGATGAGGACAGTGACCGTCATGTCATCGTTGTACCATATTTACGTCCTAATCTCACACTTGAAAAGCTGGAGATCGAGAATCTGGGTTTTTCACTGCTGGAGGATAGAACACGGGAGAATGAACAGTCCTTCATCCGTTTCGTCGTTCGAAACGTGGGGGAGGGGAAAGCAACGAATGCAACCGTCATCGTCAATGTCGGAACACGGACCCTCACCACGAAACTGGTAACCCTTGATCCCGGAGAAAAGAAGGATTTCAAGATCAGATGGACACCAGACTACGAGGGAAAAATCAATATATCAGTAGAGGTTTCCGTACCTAACGAACTGAACGTCACTGAAAATAGCCTGTTCACCTGGATTGATGTCGGTGAGGATCAGAGGGGGTATTACTATCTAAGTGTACTGCTAACTGTCCTCATGATTTCTGCATTGATCTGGTGGATGGCGGGAAATATTGAAGGGGCGGATGAAGACATGGCAGAATTCTCTCGCAAAACGAAAAAGTGGTTATCTGGTCTGTTCGAATCCTGGGCAAAAAAGCTCAGCACCGAGGAGAACGAGTCTTACGAGGATTCCCCAATACCCATACCGGCAGGTGATATCTACTCATGGGATGGAGAGGTGACCATGTCCGGATCCGGAAAGTGCAATCCGTGGTCACTGGAGGATGAGAACCTCCTCAAGGAGAGAAAGAAGGATGTCATGACCGTTCAGATCAAGATCCCGCTTCCCGAACCCGAGATCGTTGAAGAGATCCCGGAAATGGAGGTGTTCGAGTGGATCACCTCGAAGGGTGAAAAGGAATCCATCCAGGTGGACAAGCGCACCATCACCAAGATAAGCCATCCAAAGATGTACATCTGTTCCCTGTGTGACCGGAATTTCGTGAGTGCTGCCAAGGCGGCAAAATGTCCCTGGTGTTCCGGAAAGGCCTACTTCATTCAAGACATGTAATGGGCTATGTTTTGTTGGCGGAATCTGCTGAAGCAGTGAATTTTTTTCTGAAGGGTTGTTGATTTGTTTTTTTTTACACTAGTTTCCCTGTGTAAATATTTCTCAGGAGTTTTTTCAACCTTTTCATGGGAAAAGATTTGAAAGCACAGGATTTTTCTCCTTCAATTCCCCGAACAGTTCCTCTGGAGGTAACAGGATTTCACTGCCGGAAATATTCCTTGCCAGGGAGTATTCGATCATGAGAACAATGAGTCCACCGATAGCGATAAGTCTTCCTGCCAGGCCAATGAATAGCTGCAGTATGAAATATTTCAGAGAATCTCCGTCATAGTTATAATCTGAATTGAAGATGGTCAGTGAAATAATCGCATGAATGAGTAAAAGGAAAAGCGCGGTGATAACGATCACCATCCCCGGAGTGATATCGAACCCGAAGCCCTTCGACTTGGCAAATTTCAGGTTGGAGATGATGAGTGCAGCGAAAGCAAACACGATAATCTCGAAAATCTTTGCAAAGGGTATAGCATAGTTCAGGATAAATTCATTTTCTTCCAGATCGAAGACATCTCCTTCACTGACTGCCTTCCATAGTGAATTTATCTCCCATGCATTCATGAAACCAAAGAGGAAAGACAGGAAGAAACAAGATATCACCATTAAAAGCATGGTTGAATGGATGTCGAGACGCTTCAGCCCCCGGGGATTTGACATGAAGAGGAATACGGCGGTCAAGGGAATACATGGAATAATAAAGAATTGAAGTAAGCTTGTGACAAATTGTTTAGAATGATTATCAACAGGATTGAAATCTTCACCGCTCACCTGAATTCCGAAAATGATGGAAAGGAGCATGAGCACGCCAAGAATCGCAAGAAATGGAACGGCGATTGCAAAGATTTTCCCCAGTATCCCTTCGATTCCCTCCTCCGGGAAGGGGAGATCAAGAGCTTCCTGTTGCCCATCATCATCATCATCATCATCACCCTTCGTGAATCTGGGGCGATACGCAATGGAGAGGGCTACCCAGAAGGCAACAGCAGCCAGGATGTAAATCAGGAGCAGAGTGAGTTCATCACCGTACCGCATGAAACCGTTCACCTCATTTCCCGGTTCCGGATTTGAGTAGTAATCATGCCACATGTAGGAAAACACCATAGCCAGGATGATACCGAGAATCAGGATCCCCAAAGCAACCTGCAGGACCTGCGTTTCCATAATCCTCTTGAACGTTTTCTGAGGGGTCAGTCGCTTTCCCTTGGGAACTTTCTTTCCGGGAGCTTTGATGTCAGTTATTTCTTCGGTTACCTTATTATCTTCTGCATTTTCTGAATGTTCTACCATAGTTTCACCATCATTGCATCGTTCATTTTTTTCATAGTACATAAAGTATGAAAATCTTCAAAGAGGGGAGGGGTAGCCATA
>CAZTGJ010000128.1:0-8975 GCA_964613025.1 uncultured Thermoplasmata archaeon
GTGAAATGTGTACTTTCCAGTGTAGGAGGGCTTCAGATCACTGAACTCTTACATTCAGCCAATAATATTAAATAGTCACCCTTTTCTACCCAACGCGAGCCACGTGAACATTACCGAGTTTCCCTATGATCTGCCTGTCCCGGAAGGAGGAGAATGAATGGAGGACCGCGACCACGATAACATTAATGAGGAAGAGCTTACTTTGACGGATGTCAGGAAGAACGCCTGGCATAAATTGAAGGGGATATGCACGATCAACAAGGTGTGTGATGGGGATCCTTCCCGGTTCTGCATGGGGCAGAAATATGGTCATCCCCTAGGCCTGGGAGGGGTGGGGAAGGGTCTGAGTTTCATTGCAAATGTGCGGGCACTGGATCGAATTAAGCTCAAGACCAGGCTCATTTCCGAGCATGCCGAACCCGAACTCCACACGACCCTTTACAGCCAGACCCTTTCCATACCGGTGATGAACAGTTCATTAGGGGGGTGCAGGATAAGCATGGGAGGAGATCTCACCGAGGAGGAATTTGCTATCACACTTCTTCAGGGAGCTCTGGATGCGGGAACGGTGGGCTGGATCGGAAATACCTGTGACCATGGACAGGAACTTGCCGGTGTCCGGGCCATTGAGACCGTGGGAAAAGGGATCCCCATATTCAAACCTCAGGCAAACCAGCGGCTGCTGGACCTCATCGATCTCGCCGAAAAGGCCGGGGCGGTTGCCGTGGGTGTGGACCTTGACGGGGTCGGGAGCACGAACTGGGAGCGTCTTGGGAAACCGGTATTCCGAAAATCCATGAAGGAAATATCCGAACTGGCCGATGCCACCGAGCTTCCTTTTATTGTCAAGGGACTTCTCTCTGTGGAGGATACACTTGATGCGGTGGATGCGGAAGTGAACGGGATTGATGTTTCCAACCATGGAGGCAGAGCCCTTGATTCCACCCGGGGAGTGGCAGAGGTGCTTCCCGAGATCGTGCAGGCTGTTCGGAAGACTACGGGAGGATCGTCTATAACCATTACCGCCGGAGGAGGAATCCGGACTGGGTTCGATGTCATGAAGATGCTGGCACTGGGGGCAGATGGTGTCCTGCTTGGAAGGGATTTTATCAGAGCGGCTCTGGGGGGAGGAGCGGCCGGTGTCAGGCTGCATTTCGACTACCTTGCAAGTGATCTCAGAAGGGGGATGCTTCTTACCAGTTGCAATCGGATCTCAGATATCGACCAAGGGATCATCGATACACCGGAACGAAGTTGATAGCAAAATTATGGGATATGAATCGACCGAACCAGATAGTATCATTATGGCATTTGAATCGACCGAACACGATAGTATAATTATGGGATATGAATGGAATGAATATGGTAGTAAAATTATGGAGCATCCTAAATGAAAGCGTCCGATCTCTTTGTGAAATGTCTTGAGAATGAGGAGGTAGAGATGATCTTCGGAGTTCCCGGGGAGGAGAACATCGACCTCATTGAAAGTCTTAGGACCTCCAGCATCCGGCTTATCATCAACCGCCATGAGCAGGCATCAGCCTTTATGGCTGCCACCTATGGCAGACTCACCGGGAAGGTGGGAGTCTGTCTTGCCACCCTGGGACCGGGTGCAACCAACCTCATCACTGGTATTGCCCATGCCCAGCTCGGAGGAATGCCATTCCTGGCCATCACCGGTCAGAAGGCGCTTCGTGAGAACTGGCAGGCCAATTTTCAGATCCTGGACATCGTTCACATGATGGAACCCATCACAAAGCGGAGTGTTCAGCTTCAGGACGGAGAGACCATACCCAAGGAGGTCCGGGAAGCGTTCAAGGTTGCAACCCAGGAGCGGCAGGGAGCCTGTCACATAGAGCTTCCCGAAGATGTTGCTGGCGGTGATGTGAATGATCGTTTTTTCCCACAGTCGGTGGAAAACGTTCGCTGTCCCATCACCGACGAGACGAGCCTTAGGCTTGCAGCCGAAGCTATCCTCAGATCGAAGAATCCCGTGATCGTGGTTTCCAGCAGAGGCCAGCGAAGACGGGTCCGGAAGGGTCTGAAGGAATTGTGTGATGCCACCAATCTCTATGTCATTTCAACCCAGTTAGGGAAAGGAGCCATGGACCCTGACCATCCCAATTCCCTCTGGTCATTCGGTATCCACAAGCACGACTATGTGAACTGCGTCGTTGAGATGGCCGGCCCCCTCATCACCGTGGGTTACAATCCTGTGGAACATCCGCCCAGCATCTGGAATCCGGACCTTGATAAGAACATCCTTCATATCGATTTTCTCCCGGCCCAGACCGATGTCTACTACAATCCGCAGTGCGAACTCATCGGAGATATCGGTACCTCTCTTTCCCTTCTCACAGAACGCCTGAAAAACTCGGGATTTTGCTATACCGGTGATCATCACCGGCAGTTGAGAGGCGAGCTCCATGATCGATTGTTCGTCGAGGGAGCCAGTGATCCGTCCTTCCCCCTTCGCCCCCGCAGGATCGTTTCCGACTGCCGTTCGGTACTCGACAAGAATGATATCCTCTGTCTTGACAACGGGATATACAAGCTCTGGTTCTCCCGTCATTATCCCACCTACACTATCGGTACGTTCCTGGTGGACAACACACTGGCGACCATGGGGGCAGGACTACCCAGCGCAATTGCTGCAAAACTCGTTAATCCGGAGAGGAAGGTGATGGCGGTATGCGGGGACGGAGGGTTCATGATGAACTCCCAGGAGCTCGAAACTGCAGTTCGGCTTGGGGTGAATATCGTGGTCCTGATACTCAACGACAATGCCTATGGATTCATCAAATGGAAACAGCAGAACCGTGACTTCCCTGACTTCGCACTTGACCTGGGGAATCCGGACTTTGTAACATATGCTTCAAGTTACGGTGCAGGAGGATACTCCATTCAACGAGCTGACGATCTGCTCCCCACCCTTGAGAAAGCTTTCAGTGAGGATGGCCCGACTATTGTGGAATGTCCCATCGATTATTCTGAGAACAGGACCGTCTGGGGGGATGAACTGGACAATCTTCATTGTGCGACCAAGCTTTCCAGGGGACGATAATTACTACAAACGACAATTTCAATGAAACTAGCAAATATACATTCAATGGAACTAGCGGAATATGACAGGAATGGTCAACATGAATGAGAATGACAATAACAAAAGTGAATCGACAGACAACCTACACAACTACGAGGTGGCGATCATCGGGGGGGGGCTGGCAGGGCTACGTGCTGCCTATGAGGCATCCGTTTTGGGTCGGGACGTCGTGGTGATATCCAAGGTTCATTCTCTGAGGTCTCACTCAGTTGCAGCTCAAGGAGGGATCAATGCCGCTCTGGGAAATGCTCCGGAGGGGCACGACGATAAATGGGAAAGTCATGCATTTGACACTGTCAAGGGATCCGATTATCTTGCAGACCAGGATGCCGTGGACATTCTTACCCGGGAGGCGCCCCAGGCGGTCATCGATCTGGAGCATATGGGTACCGTATTCTCACGGACCGACGAGGGAAAGATCGCCCAAAGGCCCTTTGGAGGGGCAGGATTCCCGAGGACCTGTTATGCCGAGGATCGGACCGGGCACAATCTGCTCCATACCCTGTACGAACAAGTCGTGGCTCAGGGAGTCACATTTCTGGAAGAATTTTTTGTCACTTCACTTGTGGTTGACCGGGACCGCTGTATCGGTTGTGTGGCGATCAACATTGCAGACGGGACATTTCATGGAATTTCCGCAAAGGCCGTTCTGCTTGCTACCGGAGGATACGGACGTATCTTTGCCAGGTCCACCAATGCCATCATCAATAATGGTGACGGGGCGGCCCTCGCTTACAAAGAAGGTCTCCCTCTCGAAGATATGGAATTCATCCAGTTCCACCCCACCACACTCTATGGCACGAGCATCCTCATTTCAGAGGGGGCACGGGGGGAAGGCGGACTGCTTTTCAACAATAAGGGAGAACGGTTCATGAAGGAATATGCTCCCAAGGCCATGGAGCTGGCACCCAGGGATATCGTGGCACGGGGGATCCAGAGTGAGGTGGATGCCGGAAGAGGATTCGAGAATGAATTCGTCCATCTCGACCTTACCCATCTCGGTGAGGACAAGATAAAGGAACGACTCCCAGGGATACGGCAGATCGCCATGGATTTCGTCGATATCGACCCCATCGAGAAACCGATCCCCATCCAGCCGGGACAGCACTATTCCATGGGAGGGATCTCCTGTTCCAATGAGGGGAGAACATCACTCTCCGGTCTGTATGCCGCAGGGGAAGCTGCCTGTATCAGTTGTCATGGTGCGAACCGCCTCGGAGGAAACTCGCTTCTGGAAGCAATTGTTTTTGGAAAGATGGTTGGTAAGACCATGGCCGAAGACGTGGATAGCGTGTCTGATCCCGCCCAAGAGCCGGTGGTGCAGAAGGTGGTGACCGAACGTGACAGGATAAACGACTTCCTTGACCGGGAGGGTGGGGAACATGTATACCGGATACGGGACGAACTTCGAAGATCCATGTTCGATCATTTCGGTGTGTTCCGTAACGAGGAGGCCATGCAGGAAGGGCTTGATAACTATCAAATGCTCAAAGAGAGAGCCAGGACCGTATCCATTAACAACAAGGGAATGCTGTTCAATCACGCCTTGATCCATGCCCTGGAACTGGAGTTCATGATAATGATCGCAGAACCCATTGCTATGGGTGCCCTTCAACGCAGGGAAAGCAGGGGTTCCCACTTCCGGCCGGATTATCCGAAACGGAACGATGATGAATTCCTGCGGCATACCATGGCCTACCTGAGGAATGGAGAAACGGAGCTCGAATATGCACCGGTAACATTGGGCCGATTCGAAGTGAAGGAGCGTGTGTACTGATGAAGATCAAGGTATTCAGATTCAGCGGTGAGGACGAACCACACTATGATATTTTCGAATTTGATCCCCCTGCAGGTATGACCGTGTTGAGCGCGCTCTTCTACATTCAGGAACGATTTGATGATTCACTCTCCTTTCGTCATTCGTGCCGGGGGGCGGTGTGCGGTACCTGTTCCATGCTCATCAATAAAGTCCCAAGGCTTGCCTGCAGAACCCAGCTTCAGCAGCTCATTGACGGAACTATTCACATTCCATTGAAATCTTATTCTAATATCCAGGGTGGCGAATCATGGGATCCGGCAACCGAGATCCTGGTGGAACCACTCCCCACGTTCCCTGTCCTCAAGGACCTGATCGTGAATCTGGATAGGTTCTTCGAAGCCTATCGTTCGATCATTCCTGTACTCCGACCGGAAGGGGAGGCCCTTAAACCCGGCGAAAAGGAGCGTCTCATGGACCATGCGAAGGTCGTGGAACTCGAGAGCTACACCAACTGCCTGCTCTGCGCTACCTGCTATGGAGCCTGCCCTGTTTCGGGGAAAGTGCCTGAATTCATTGGTCCGGCAGCCCTTGCAAAACTCTATCGGTTCGCCATTGATCCAAGAGAAAAGGATCCGGAATCCAGGTACGAACTCGGCAACACCAAGGAGGGGTGGTGGGGGTGTGAATTCCATACCAATTGTATGCGTGTGTGTCCCCGCGGAGTTCCACCGAATCTGGGGATCGGAGCCGCTCAGCAGCCGCTCATGAGAATGGGAAAGATGCCCCCGGAATAAGGGATAAAGAATAATTCATCGAGAAGAGACCAGAAAAGAACACGAATCAATCAGAGAGATGGAACAACCATGACCAGAAAAGAGCGTGACTCTCTTGGGGAGATGGAACTTCCCGACGATGTCCACTATGGCGTTCAGACAGCCAGGGCACTCGAGAATTTTCCGGTGAGCGGACAGAAGGAGAGGCCTGAGTTCATCAGGGCCTATGCCCTCGTCAAGAAGGCTGCAGCTCTTGCCAACATGGAGGTCGGTGCACTTGACCGGTCAAAGGGGGAAGCCATTGTTCAGGCAGCGGATGAAGTGCTTTCCGGGATGTTCCATGATCAGTTCGTGGTGGATGTTTTCCAATCCGGTGCAGGTACGTCATTCAATATGAATGTCAACGAGGTCATTGCTAATCGGGCTCTGGAGATACTGGGGCACGAGAAGGGCAAGTACGAATATCTCAGCCCGAACGATCACGTGAACATGGCACAATCCACTAACGATTCCTTTCCCACCGCATGCCACGTAGCCCTGGCTCATGCCTCCCCCACCCTCCTCTCCGTTATCAACGATCTCGCGGTATCCTTCGAAGTTAAAGGGAAGTCATTCCTTGACGTTCCAAAATCCGGCCGCACCCACCTCATGGATGCTACCCCCCTCACCCTTGGAGACGAGTTCCTGGCCTATGCATCAGCTCTGAGACGGGCTTCAGTGAGGATCGAACAGAGAGAATACGATCTCCTTGAACTTCCGCTGGGTGGAACCGCAGTGGGGACCGGGGTGAATGCCCATCCCAACTATCGGGTTACGGTCATCAGAATACTGTCCGAACTCACAAACCACTCATACCGAACAGCACAAAACAGTTTTGAGGCACTCCAGAGTAGATCCCA
This sequence comes from uncultured Thermoplasmata archaeon, assembly GCA_964613025.1. Classification (GTDB taxonomy): domain Archaea; phylum Thermoplasmatota; class DAOVMN01; order DAOVMN01; family DAOVMN01; genus CAZTGJ01. Next base: position 6,535 of record CAZTGJ010000128.1, read on the forward strand.
GATGGCGGCATACTCAGGCTCAATCCGGGAACTTGCCATCGAGCTCATCAGAATAGCAAACGATCTCAGGCTTCTCGGGTCCGGACCCACAACTGGTCTTTCCGAGATCCAGCTTCCTGCTGTTCAGCCGGGTTCCTCCATCATGCCGGGAAAGATCAATCCAGTGATGGCCGAATGTCTCAACATGATCTGTTTCCATGTCCTCGGGAACGACACCGCGGTCAGCTATGCCGCCCAGGCAGGGCAGATCGATCTCAATGTGATGACCCCGGTAATGATCCACAACATCCTGGAATCGGTTGCAATCCTGACCAATTATCTCCCGGTCTTCAGGGAACGGTGCGTGGACGGAATCCAGGCCGACGTTGCGCGGTGTGAGGCGTATCTCGAACTGAATCCCTCCCTTGCAACCCTCCTCAATTCGAAGATCGGCTATCTCAAGGCAGCAGAACTTGCTAAAGAAGCATTCACCAGAAAAATGTCAGTGGCGGAGCTGGCAGTAGAGAAGGGAGTCCTGACCCAAAAGGAGGCAGAGGAGCTGTTCGATACAAAGAATGCTGCCCGGGGATTGTACAAAAACTAGACATTCATCTTCATTCAATATTTCACCACCCACCCATTCACCTATCAGTTCATCCACCTATCAGTTCATCCACCTATCAGTTCATCCACCTATGCATCCATCTGTTCATCCACCTATATGTTCATACATCTATGCACCTTTCCATTCACCCGCCCATCAGTTCATCCATCCATCCATTCATCCACCATTGCACTCATCCATTCGCCCACCCATCAGTTCATCTACCAATCCATCCATCAGTCATTGACCCTTACACCGTCAATCAGATCCAAGAAATACCCAAACGCAATCCGGACGACTTCCATGCAGAAATATCAGCCAGAACTTCAGGAACCTGCCATATCGGTGATCATTCCCGTGCTCCATGAGAGCGATATCATCAACAGCACGATCAAGCGGATCAATGTTGTCTCGGAAGCGTATCCTTACGAGATCATCATAGTGGACGGATCAAAGGAAAGGGATACCATCAATGCGATTGTTGGCAGCGATCAGAATGCATTTTGCCTGTCATCCAGCCCCGGTTGGGGAAAGCAGATGAACTGTGGCGCTAAAGCCTCCAAGAGCGATATCCTGCTCTTTCTCCATGCTGACACCCTCCTTCCCCCCCACGCGTTCACTCTCATTATCTCAGTTCTGGCAGATCCTAAGATCGCAGGTGGTGCCTTTTCCCTTGGGATACACCCCCCCTCCCGGAAACTCAACCTCATAACTAAGCTCACAACTATTCGGTCCCGGTTCACCCGCATTCCCTATGGGGATCAGGCAATTTTTATACGGAGGGAGGTGTTCGAACAGCTTGGCGGTTTCAGAGAGATCCCGATCATGGAGGATCTTGATTTTATGAGGCGGCTACGGAGATCCGGTTACAGGATACGGATACTGAGGAACAGGGTGACTACTTCAAGACGGCGGTGGGAGAGGGAGGGGATCTGCTACTGCACGCTCCGGAACTGGTACATCAAAGCACGGTTTCTTTTGGGGACCTCCCCGGATAAGTTAGCAGAATATTACCCCCCGGATCAGGACAAAGAGTAATGAGAAACGTGGTAAACAAAACTGCTGAAAACGATGTGGTTTATCGCGGATGGAGATGGATTCACGCTGAGACGACGTAGAACACAGATTTCGCAGATTTGGAATGAGAACTTGTTTGAGTTCCGGTCACCGTACGGTGATAAGGAGTGACAACTTGTTGTCGCTGCGTTTGAGCCTACCATATGCACGAAGTGCTGTAGGTCATCTGTACACGAAGTGTTTTGATGGAAAGGGTCGACAAGGAGTGAGGAACTTGCTTCCGAGCTGCGGACAACGAAGTTGTTAAGCCGGATTACACGGATGTTGAGTGATTGATGATTATAATTAAGACCTTGAATCAGAGACTGTGAATAATTCCTCTGGCAGCGATGATTCCTGTAGCTGCGGCGTTGACAATATCATGAGAAATGCCGGCACCGTCACCTGCAGCATATAGACGTTTCACATTTGTTTCCAGAAACTTGTTCACATTCAAACGTTTGGCATAGTACTTTATCTCAGGTGCGTAGAGCAGTGTGGTTGGTGAATCAACACCAGGAATTATCTTCGAAAGCATCGATAGACATTCTGCAACATCCACCACAATCCTGTGAGGCAATGCCATAGAAATGTCGCCAGGGGTATACTCGGGTAATGTGGGTTGTACAGTGTTCCTGATGAGCCTTCTCTCTGTGGATCTCCTACCCTTTAAGAGGTCCCCGAGTCTTTGGATTATCGGTTTCCCTCCCCCTATGGTGGTTGCCAACTGAGCGATTGCCCAACCGTATTTAGTTACTTGAAGCGAAACCCTCCCTCCTTCAGGTGGGAGATGAAAGCGTCC
>CAZTGJ010000129.1:0-8831 GCA_964613025.1 uncultured Thermoplasmata archaeon
TGAAATGTGTACTTTCCAGTGTAGGAGGGCTTCAGATCACTGAACTCTTACATAAATGAGAAAAGTTTATATATAAAATTTGCTTCTCATTTTCTTGGCTTCGGCCAAAAACAACCAAACACATGAGGCAATTCTATGGGATTCATGGATAAAATCATGGCCATATTTAAGCCAAAAAAAGCTGAAGACGAAGCCCCTCCAGTGAAAGAGGAAGAACCTAAAGCTGAAGAGGCTGCAGAAGAACCCAAAGAAACCGAACCTGAGAAGGACGAGGAATCTTCAGAAGAAAAAGATGAATAAGAGAATCGGCTGAAATTTCTTTGGATCTTTCACGAAAACCATCTCCCTGAGTTGGGATTCGGAAGGCTGCTGTCCGGGATATTGATTCCGGAACTTGGGCTTTGCTGAGAGCTTGCTTAGTGTGCTACTTCTCATTTTACATAATAATGAAAATATGACTAAAGATTGAAATATGAAAACTGATTCCTCCTCACTATCATACAATTACGGGCTTATGGTCTAGTTGGTTATGACGTCGCCCTCACACGGCGAAGATCTCCGGTTCGAATCCGGATAAGCCCACCTTCTCCTTTTCCCCACACACACACCCCTTTTTTCACGGCTCGTTCAATAATTCAACCACTCTTTCACCTTCTACCTCCTCCCCTTCCCTTCATTCCTGCCTCGTTCAATTATTCGACACCTCTCTCTCCTCTTTCGCACTCATTACCTTCCACCCCCTCCCCCACCCCGGTCGAATGCAATGTTTGCATCGCCTCTTCCCACCCACTTTACTCCCTGTCCTTTCGATAAGAATAATCAGAACTCCTTTATGAACAATTTTAATACCTCGTGGGAAATCTCTTAATCATTAATATCGGGGTACTTCGATGAAAGCAAACATATTCGTCTACTTCATGGGAACCGCAGGTGCAGGAAAATCCACAATGGTCAACGCCTTCCAGAGCTGGATGTTCAGACAGGGGTATGATGCTGTAACGGTTAATCTTGATCCCGGGGGAATGAACCTACCCTACAATCCGGATGTGGACATCAGAGACTGGGTTCGTCTGGAAGACATCATGGATGAGTTCAATCTCGGACCCAATGGTGCTCAGGTCACCTCCTCGGACATGATGTACCTCCACATTGAGGATATCAGAGAAGCACTCGATGGGTTCAAGACCGACTACTTCCTTGTTGACACACCAGGCCAGATTGAGCTCTTTGCCTATCGTGAACCTACAAAGGATCTGATCCGCTCCATCTCTCTTGGAGGTTCCATTGGGATCTACCTGTTCGAGCCAGTCCTTGCGGGAACACCGGAGGGAATGGTCTCTCAGTTGTCCATGGCATCTACAGTGAAGTATCGTCTCGATATGCCCTTCATCCAGGTACTCAATAAGATGGACCTTCTGGAGGAGGGAGACCGTGAACGGATACTGGCATGGACGGATCCCGACAAACTGTATACTGATCTGACGTCACAGGAAATTGATCCCGACATGGCATTGGTAAGAGCACAGGAAGGGGGAATGGTCAACGAGATGGGCGTCAATCTCTTCAGGGCTCTGGAGAATATGGGGGACACTGCAAATCTGATCCCCTGTTCAGCCTCGACCATGGAAGGTATGGAGGATATTTACAGTCAGGTACAGGCAGTTTTCATGGGTGGGGAGGACCTGGATCAGAGCTGAGATGCCGGGAACACGATTCATCCGATCTTATCCCTGAGTGCAGTAATCTTTTGTATCACCTCTCAGTTATCATGCTGATGCGCGTTGAACTCATTTCTTACACCCCGGATTCAGATAAACTCTCTGCGGCTTCAGCCCAGGGATGTACCGATCCGCGACCGGCCCATGAGATCCTCGAAGGTATGGATCAGGGAACAGCGGAGGCAATTCTGGATATTGTTCTTCCGTCGGGGCATCATAGTGTCATCGAACATGCCAATTTCACCTTCAGTGTGGAAGGAGTATCACGATCCCTCACCCATCAACTGGTGAGACACAGGATCGCGTCGTTCAGCCAGCAGAGTCAAAGGTACATAAGATTCGATACCCCTGATTTTGTGACCCCTCACACGATAGAGGGTAACGAAGAGGCAAGAGAGATCTTCAGCACATCCATGGAGAGGGCATGGAAGGAATACAATGCCTTGGTGGAAGCGGGGATCCCGGATGAGGATGCCCGATATATCCTTCCCAATGCGGCCATGAACAACATCACGATCACCATGAACGCCAGAGAGCTTCTTCATTTCTTCTCGATCCGCTGCTGCACCAGGGCACAATGGGAGATCCGTGAACTGGCGAACCGAATGCTTGCGGTTGTGAAACCGGTGGCTCCCAGAATTTTCAGGAATGCAGGAGCATCATGTGTTGAACTCGGGTACTGTCCGGAACAGGAGAGCTGTGGGAAAGCTCCTCGATTCGAGGAGATCATGCAGGCCTACCAGGATCAGAAGCAGTGATCTTTGCATCGTAGTTCATACAAATCTATCAACTGGTATCAAATCATTATGATGACGTTTCGTGACATTTTTTCACTTAGATTATCCAGCAGGGATCAAACCTTTAGGGTGACGTTCTGCCCCATTTCATACACATCGAGAAGCCGTTGAGTGGAGATTATCTCGAGGATCTCAGGTGGATGTATCGTCTGTTCTGGAAAAAAGATGAGTGCAGGAATATCCTGGATCGGTTGTGCCGGTGTCGATGACGACGGAGGAGGGGTGCGGGAAGGCGACGGGAGGGTGCTGGACGATGGGAGGAGGGAGGAGGGAGGGGGGAGGAGGGTGCAGGAAAGGGAGATTCCGGGAAAATAATCCTTGCCATCGATCTTGAACCCCTGGATCGTGATCCCATAGCTCCGTTTGACATCATCCATAGCCTCCCGAAGTTTCGAAACAAAACCGTCTACTTCGACATTGAGCGTTCCGGGATAGGGTCTTTTTCCGAGAATTCGCTCGAACTGAGTACAGAACTCCTCTTTCCGGAGATAGTACCCACCCTTCCCGGTGCCGCTCACGATCCTTCCCCGAAGGATGATCGGATCTCTCCCTGAAACTGACATCGGTGACTTCGATGCTCTCTGTTCCTAAAACCTTTTTCCTGACAAGCATGAAATTCATTGGAAAAACAGGATTTTTCGAGGACATGCAAAATGTCCGACGACCTGCGTGTAATGTGGCTCCCCGGCTCTTCCTATCAATACAAAATAATATATATTGCAAGTTAATTGACGTGCCCCCCTGCCTTATTGCAACTGTTAATAAGCGCAGTGGCGACTCTCGATAATTAATTTCATGTTCATTTCATGAATTAACGATCGCTTGTTGCTCATACCAATCCCCATATTTGAGGTGATTTATTGGCTCGTGGATTATTTGCAGCCCAACAGATCGAAAAACAGCATCGCAAGTTCAGATGGAACGACCGCTATTACAAGCGACGAGTACTCAACCTGAAGGTACGCTCAGACCCTCTTGAGGGAGCACCCCAGGCAAGAGGAATCGTTCTTGAAAAAGTGGGAATCGAGGCGAAACAGCCCAACTCTGCAATTCGGAAATGTATCAAGGTCCAGCTTATTAAAAATGGAAGGCAGGTTACGGCATTCGCTCCGGGAGACGGCGCTATCAACTTTATCGACGAGCACGATGAGGTCCTTATCGAGGGGATTGGCGGAAGGATGGGAAGGTCATACGGTGATCTGCCCGGTGTCAGATTCAAGGTTATCAAAGTAAACAACGTGTCCCTTATGGAAATGGTCCGGGGAAAGAAAGAGAAACCGATCCGTTAAGGGGGCTTGAACTATGGACAATCCAGAAGAAATCAGGGAAGCGGAAATGGAAGAGGAGAATACCGAGGTGGAGGACAAGACCATCAATATCGAGGAATTGCTCGGTATCAAGGAACTCCTTTTCGGCAAGTATGACCTGTCAGAAGTTGTCGTACACGACCGGGGTCTTGCACGGTACATCAATCTTAAACCCATCGTAGTACCGCATTCCGGGGCAAAGAACGCCAATGTCATGTTCGGAAAGCGCAGGATGAGCATCATTGAGCGCCTCATAAACAACATGATGAGATCGGAAAACTATACAGGTAAAAAAAGCAAAGCATACTCCGTTGTCAGGGAGGCATTCGAGAAAATCGAAAAACGGACAAAGAAGAATCCGGTCCAAATATTTGTGGAGGCTTTGGAACAGGCTGCTCCAATGGAGGAGATCACCCGTCTGAGATACGGTGGTATCTCTGTACCGAAGGCAGTGGATATCTCTCCTTCCCGGCGGCTTGATGTCGCACTCAGGAACATCTGTATCGGAGTGACCAAGGCTTCCTTCAAGAAGAAGAAGTCCATTGCCAACTGTCTGGCCGATGAGCTCATGACCGCTGCAAAGGGAGACCTGAACAGTTTCGCGGTTGCCAAGAAGGATGAAAAGGAGCGCGTTGCTGGTTCAGCAAGGTAATCTTTGGGAGCAATGATGTACGTCGTTGAGTTTTCATTGAAAACAAATGAAATGACATTGATAATCGGTGAAATATAATCATGTACACATTATCGGATATTTATGGTGATTAAATGGGACGAAGAGAAGACATGATGAAAAAGGCCCTTGGCCTCATGAACAAACCCGACAATATCAGGAACATCGGGATCGCTGCACACATCGATCACGGGAAAACAACCCTCAGCGATAACCTCATTGCCGGGGCTGGAATGATGTCTGAGGAGCTTGCCGGAAAACAGCTAGTCCTTGATTATGATGAGCAGGAACAAGCACGTGGTATCACAATCAACTCCGCAAGCGTTTCCATGGTCCACACCGTCGAAGGAAATGATTACCTCATCAATCTGATCGATACTCCCGGACACGTTGATTTCGGAGGTGACGTGACACGGGCCATGAGGGCCGTGGACGGAGCAATGATCGTGGTATGTGCCGTGGAAGGCGTCATGCCTCAGACCGAGACAGTGGTTCGACAGGCTCTGAGAGAGAAAGTGAGACCCACACTGTTCATCAATAAAGTGGACAGACTCATCAATGAACTTCAGGTGACTCCCGAACAAATGCAGGAGCGTTTCGTCAAGATCATTCTGGATGTGAACAGGCTTATCAACAAAATGGTTCCCTCTGAATTCAAGGGGATATGGAAAGTTGCGGTTGAGGACGGGTCGGTAGCTTTCGGATCCGCCTATCACAACTGGGCAATCTCAGTGCCCTTCATGCAGAAGTCCAACATCTCCTTCAAGGACATTTATGATCATCTTAATGAGGGCAGGACTCGGGAACTGGCGAAGAGGACCCCGATCCACGAGATCCTTCTGGACATGGTGGTACACCACACCCCAAGTCCGGTAGTTGCTCAGAAATACAGGATCCCCCATATCTGGCAGGGTGAACTTGATAGCAAGGTCGGAAAGGCCATGATAACTACCAGCGAGGACGGACCTCTCACCATGATGATAACCAAGATCATTATCGATCCTCATGCAGGTGAGGTGGCTACAGGACGTGTCTTCAGCGGCCATGTCGAGAGAGGGCAGACTGTTTCCGTACTGGGAATGCCAGGAACGAACAGAGTTCAGCAGGTCGGTTTCTTCTTCGGAGCTGACAGGGAAGCCATCGAGAAGGTCAGTGCCGGAAACATTGCAGCGGTTACAGGATTGAAGTCTGCTGTAGCGGGTTCCACGGTTACATCGGAAGCGGACATGGAAGCTTTCGAGCAGATAATCCATGTGTCCGAGCCTGTTGTGACGGTTGCCATCGAGGCAAAGCACATGAAAGACCTCCCCAAACTTGTGGAGGTTCTCAGACAGGTGGCAAAGGCTGATCCCTCGCTCCAGGTCACTATCAATCAGGAGACAGGAGAGCATCTCTTATCCGGAATGGGCGAGCTACATCTCGAGATCACGGAATACAGGATCGTCAACGAGAAAGGGGTTTCCATCAAATCGTCCCAGCCCATTGTCGTGTATCGGGAGTCTGTTGATAAGAGCAGTGGGAAGCCCTTTGAAGGTAAATCCCCGAACAAACACAACAGATTCTACTTCATAGCCGAACCTCTTGAAGAGGAAATTGTTCAGGCAATCAAAGACGGTGACATCCCATCAGGCACCAAGATCAAGGATGCCAAAGCACTTGCACGACAGCTCCAGGACCTCGGATTGGAAAAGGATGAAGCAAAGGGCGTTTATTACATTCATGGAACGAACATGTTCTTCAATGCAACCAAGGGTATTCAGTACTTGCACGAAACACGAGAACTTCTCATCGATGCCTTCACAGAGGCAATGAAGGCCGGCCCCCTCTCAAGGGAACCGGTGATGGGATTAAAGATCCGGCTTATGGATGCAAAGCTCCACGAGGATGCCATTCATCGTGGTCCGGCTCAGGTCATCCCAGCAGCAAGGAATGGTATTTTCGGTGCAATGATGTGGGCAAAAACCATTCTCAAGGAACCAAAACAGAAGGTTTTCATCGATGTTCCGCAGGAGCTCATGGGAGGTGCGACCCGTGAACTTCAATCCCGAAGATCCGAGATCGTAGAAATGGTTCAGGAAGGAGATCTCACACGGATCATTGCGAAGGCACCGGTATCCGAGATGTTCGGGTTCGCCAGCGCGATCAGAAGCGTTACCGGAGGAAAGGCACTCTGGAATACAGAGCATGCCGGATTCGAAAAACTCCCCTATGAGTACCTGGACAAGGTAGTACGGGAAATCAGAACCCGAAAAGGACTTAAACCAGAACCACCAACTGCCGACTATTTCTCAGCATGAGTTCTGGCGCGTTCAGGAAAAATGATGAAAAATTACTATCATTAAGTATATAAAAAATACTATAATATATCAAGATATCATAAACGAGGTAAAACCAACAGGAGGAATAAAAATGGCAACAGAAAAGCCACATTTGAATTTGGTGTTTGTCGGTCACGTGGACCACGGGAAATCCACCCTTGTAGGAAGGATGCTCCTGGATGCAGGATCCATTGACCCTCATATCATCGAGAAGTATAAGAAAGAGGCCGAAGAGCGCGGTAAGGGCGGATTCGAATTCGCTTATGTAATGGACGGTCTCAAAGAAGAGCGCGAAAGAGGTGTGACCATCGATGTCGCACACAAGCGTTTTGAGACTGACAAGACATACTTCACAATTATCGATGCTCCAGGCCATAGGGACTTTGTGAAAAACATGATCACCGGTGCCTCCCAGGCAGATGCCGCAGTACTTGTGGTATCCGCAAGGGAAGGGGTACAGGCCCAGACCAAAGAGCATGTTTTCCTCATTCGAACACTCGGTATCACCCAGATTGTGGTGGCATTGAACAAGATCGATGCAACCCAGCCCGGATATGACGAGGCCAAGTACAACGAAACCAAGGCTGAGATCATCAAACTTCTGGGAACCGTTGGCTACAAAAAGGATACACCCATCATTCCTGTGAGTGCATTCCTCGGTGACAATGCGGTGAAGAACACGAGCAATTTGTCCTGGTGGAAGGGTCCGACGATCCTTGATGCCATCAACGAGTTCACACCACCGTCCAAGCCAACGGACAAGGCCCTGAGGCTTCCGGTGCAGGATGTCTACACCATCACTGGTGTGGGAACCGTTCCTGTGGGTCGTATCGAGACCGGTGTCCTGAAACCCGACATGAAGATCAAGTTCATGCCCTCCGACAAGGTGGGCGAGGTCAAGTCCATTGAGATGCATCATGAGATGATCCCAATAGCAGAACCTGGTGACAATGTTGGTTTCAATGTCCGTGGTATCGGAAAGAAGGATATCAGGAGAGGAGACGTGGCAGGACCAGTCGAGCATCCGCCAACAGTTGTTCGTACATTCGATGCACAGATCATGGTGCTTCAGCACCCTAGTGTCATCGCAAACGGATACACTCCGGTATTCCACTGCCATACCGCCCAGGTAGCCTGTATCTTCGAGCACATCAAGCAGAAGCTTGATCCAAAGACCGGAACTGTGAAAGAGGAAAATCCAGACTTCCTTAAGACCGGAGATGCCGCTGTGGTGAACATTAGGCCCACCAGGCCCATGGTCATCGAGCTGGCGTCCGAGTTCCCGCAGCTTGGAAGGTTCGCAATCAGGGATATGGGTAAGACCGTAGCCGCTGGACTGTGTAAAGCAGTAGAGAAGAGGTAAACCCTCTTTCTCTCTTTTTTTATTTTTATCTTTAATTTTTCCAGGTGACCCCATGGTTCAAAGAGCTAGGATTTCACTGAAAGGAACTGATCCGGTAGCACTGGATAGTGTGTGCAATCAGATCCGTACTATATCGGAGAGGACCGGCGTCCATATGGCCGGACCGATACCACTTCCAACAAAGCACATGAAAGTACCTGTGAGGAAATCTCCCGATGGTGAGGGCTCAGAGACCTGGGATCGCTGGGAGATGAGGATCCACAAGCGACTCATCGATCTCGATTCTGATGAGAGAGCACTTCGTCAGCTCATGAGGATCCAGGTGCCTGATGGCGTCCATATCGAGATCATGCTTCAATCATGATCCCTGGATTTGGTTTCTCATTCTCCTCCATAATTTTTCTTTCTCTTCGTTGATGAGCGTGAGCTCTTCTTTTTCGATTTCCCCATAATTGGATTTTGTGAGGTTCTAATTCGGTTTTTTCATACCCGGCATGCACGTTCCCCCCCCCCCACCCCCCTCCCCACTACGAGTTATAGGAATTGATCGATTCGTAGATGTTTGTGGTTCAAATTTTTGTTGATACGATGATTTGGACACAGATTACTTGTCGTGTAACTTCCAAAACTACCTAGAAATGTAACTTTAAAATTACCT
>CAZTGJ010000130.1:0-8825 GCA_964613025.1 uncultured Thermoplasmata archaeon
AAAGAGGATGGTGGACCATATGAAGTGGATAGAGAGGATGGTCGACCATGTGGGGAAGGCAAAAGAGGAGGTAGGGGCAAGGGAGAAATTGGAGGATATCGGGAAAGGGTGGGAAAAGAGGACGTTTTACCGTATGGGCGGGGGGGTGGGGGATGGTGGAGGCGCATCTCTGATAGTGAGGATGGAACAGGATACTCACGAAGAGATGATGAGTGAGAATTTTGTAAAAGGATAAATACCATATAATTACTAGGATGCATGAATGATTCATTTGAGCAAATTGAAAATTTACGATAAGGGGCTTGGCAAGGTCAAGGTCCGGAATCGTACCTCTGCCTCGGATGATATTTTAAAAGTGGCCATAAGCAAAGACGGTCATTCCTTTGTGGCAAGTACCTTTGAAAAGGTATATTATTTCTCGGACGACAAGTTCCAGTGGAAGCTCAATATCGATAACTTCAACTCACTCTCACTCTCCGACTGTGGAAGGTATCTTCTCATCGGAACCCTCACCCGGCTTATATACATGGATGCACCCCACTTCAGACCCGAGAAGGTCTACAAGGAAAAGTCCAGGGAACTCCCGAAGGAGAAGAAAGGGGACAACTACTGGATCATGCCGGTGAACGACATTGATATTGCGGTGCTCTCGTCAGACGGAAAGAACATCGTGGTGGGGGGGGAACGAACTCTCTACTACTACAGCAACCTCATGGAGAAAGGATGGACCTTCGAGATGGGTGACAAGATCTGGGGGGTTTCCATTGCCGAGGACGGGAATACCATCACAGCCGGATCCGGCAAGGAGGTGTACTACTTCAACAACGAAGGGAAGCTGCTGTGGCAGTTCAGGACCGGAAGTCTGGTACGGTTTCCCCATCTCTCCTCTGACGGAAAGTTGGTATTGGCCTCTTCCAGCAAGAAGCTTTTCATGTTCTCCCAGCGAGGTCAGCTTCTCTCGGAAGTGGACACCGGAACCTCCCAGACGGTGGGAGCATCCCAAGAGCTGGAGATCATTGCGGGAAGTTCCTCCACCCAATTATATTGTTACAATACCGACGGTAAAAGGCTCTGGGAAAAGGAGGAGAAGGATTTTATCAACATTGTCAGGGTAACGGCAAATGGGGAGGGTGTAGTGGTTGGTTTGGGAAGCGACATTCTCAATAAACCCGCCCTCCAGGTCTACCACAAGGACGGAACCCTTCTCTGGAGTTATTTCCCGCGGAATCTTGTGAAGGCAGTTGCTGCAGATAGCAACGGGCATTATATCGTTGCAGGGATCGGACGAAAGATTAAACGGTTTGAGAACACCCTCATCCTCACACGGACCTCCATAACGGTCTCGGGCCAGTGCAGCGAGATACTGGAGTTCCTGAAATCAAAGGGTATCGATGTGGCACGCCAGGAAGAGGATTTCAGAGACCATAATGCCGATCTTCAGAAGGGAAAGAGCGAAGAGGCTCTTGACAATCTCATCAACCTGCAAAGGACCCTGGGGAGAATCAAGGAACGCTATCATATGGCGAAGGAGACCATTCCTAACTGGCTGGAAAGCCTTGGGGTGAATGTGGAGGTCACAGACGGCCTCATCAACGGAATATTTCCCCTCTACAACAAGTATGTGGACATCAACGATAACACGTCACTTGCCGGGAAGAAGAAGCAACTGGACTCCTATGTACGAACCCTTCGGAAGACCATTGAATCGGTGGACCCCAGTGTTCTCAGGAAAAAGAAAAGCAGTGTGAAGAAACCGATACTCAAGCAGAAGCTGTCAATTCTTTCCACCACGTTAGATGGGACCGCTGGCCTCAACAAAGTAGTAAAGAACCTCAAATCAGAGAAGATCAATTTCATCTTCGAACTGGAGGATACCACACGGAACGTGATTCTGGATCATCTCTCGGGCAAAAACTATGATAAGGAAAATGCCGAGGCCATCCAGAAGGCAGAGGATTTCGAGGCAAAGATCGACTCATTGCTCTTCAGGATCCAAAAGTTCGAGACCACCATCAAGTTATGGCGGGAACAGGATAGCATGAGGGCTCCGGACAGTGTCCTCGTTGAGATAAAAACCTCCACCAGGGAGGAAGGTGGAAATCTCATTCTCACCATTGATGTCACCAACAATTACAACGATCAGATAACCAAGGTGAACGTGCGGACATTTACCAATGATTCCATATTCAACTTTATCGATCCGGACCACGGGGTGATCGGAACCACTGCAACCATCCCCCAGGAGAGAAAAGGCCAGTTCCAGGCATTGTTCCGTTCGGATGCATCTTCGAACATCGTAGTGAACGGGATCCTGCTCTTCGAAGTGGATCATGTCGAACACAAAGTGAAACTTCCCGCCATAAACATCAGCCTCATCTCCTCCACCATAACTCCGGTTACCATCTCCGAAGGCGATTATTCGAAAACAATGGAAAGCAATGAAACCTATCAGGAATCCCTCATCGTCAAGGATGCGGAAGTGGGTGCATCGATCAAGTACATGCAGGAAAAGCTCTCCCGTTTCAATGTTGTCCGAGACAAGAAGGCGGTGACCGAGGATGGTGAGACCAGGATAATCTGGCACTCGGGAAAGTTCGGAAAGTCGGATACCATCTATCTCACCCTGGTTGTGAGCGAGCGGGAGAATCAGGAGATCGAGGTAGGGATCACCTCATACTCGAAAAACAAGGAGAAGGGAACCGTCTATGTTCAGGACATCATGAACTACTTTCGGATGAACTTCAAGGTCAGGGAGCGGGGAGTGTGATCCCGTGGAGTGTATCATCCTAGCCGGAGGGTTCGGGACCAGACTCCGTCCGGTGACCAATCAGATTCCAAAACCGATCCTTCCCCTGCTGAACCAACCGATGATCATGCACATCATCGAAAAACTCCCGGATATCGTGGATACGGTGGTCCTGGCTGTCAATTACAAAAAGGAAATGCTGGAAGATTATTTCCGTGGGATCCAAGAGGATCTTGACAAGGAGATCATTCTGGTGGAAGAGGAGGAACCCCTTGGGACAGGGGGTGCCATCAGGAACTGTAAGTCCAGGATCACCGATAGCTTCATCGTGTTCAACGGAGATGTCATCCATTCCCTTGATCCAGCAGAGATCATTGCATTTCATAATGAAAAAGGGGGCATCGGTACACTTGCGGTCTGGGAGGTGAAGGATCCAACCCGCTTCGGGATCATAGGCTACGATGGCAATCAAAGAATCACGAGATTCCTTGAGAAACCAACACCGGAGGAGGTGTTCTCCAATTCAATTAATGCCGGGACCTATGTTCTGGAGCCAGAGATCTTTGACCATATCGAACCCGGACGAAAGGTCTCCATCGAACGGGAAGTCTACCCCTTCATCACCGATTCGGGATTGTACGCCTTTCCCTTCCAGGGATACTGGGTCGATGCCGGGACCAGGGAGGATTTTCTCTCGGCAAGCTCAACTATCATGAATTACCGGAAGATCGAGGTGGTCCAGGGAGAGGGGAACATCATCCATCCTGATGTGAAGATGGTTCCCCCGGTGATCCTGGGAAACGGATGTTCCATCTCCAATGCGGTGATCGGTCCCAATGTGGTATTGGGGGACGGAACCAGGATCGATAAAGATGTGAGAATCGAGAATTCGACCCTCATGGAGAATGTGCTCGTCCGGAAGGGTGCCGTTATCCAGGATTCCATCCTTGGAAAGGGTGTGGACATCCCGAAAAAACGAGTGGTGGAAGAGAGCATTCTGGACGTATAGAAAAAGAATGCACCTTCTCCCCGATCAGTGTGCCTACCAGGATCATTCAGAAAGGATGAGGAAACCTTAGCCTCCGGATGTTTCCTTTTCGAGCTCTCCTTTGATTTCCTTGAGCTCATCCAGCATCTTGGTGATGATCTTGAGGAAGTGGAGCAGGTAGTCATCTGATTTCTGCAGAATTACCGCACCTTCCACTGTTGGTTCAATGATCCCCTCGTCCTCAAGAATTCTCAGTGAGTAACGAACTTTATGATGCGGATAGCTGGTGATCTCTGAGAGACGGATGATCCCGATGGGTTCCTCCTGCTTGATGATCTTCAGGATCTGGATATGGCGCTTGAGGATTTCCAGTTCTTTTTCGAGTTTGCTGGTTAGAGCGTTTTCAATTCCCAGACTTCCTTTGGTAGTATTCATAGTGTTTCCTCCAGGGTGTTACGTGGTAACACGTTTACTATATATTGCTTTTCCCATACATCCATGTTCATCTTTTACTGGAGCGGCAATATGAGTATCTGAAGTGAAGAAATTGGAAATATTTTCCTGTGCTTTATTACAATTTCGGATTGGATTCGGAGGAAAAGATGGAATATGATGGATCTTGGTGGGGTAAACAGATGGATAGTGGGGAATTGGGTTGATTGAAAGGAGGGTGGGGGAGGATGGAGGAAAAGGGGAACGGTAGAGGGGGGTAAAGGTGAGGGGGATGAGGACTGCTGGAATCAGATTTGCTGAATATATTCTGGGAGCCTGAAAGCTGGGAAAAAAAACGAAAGGCCGGACGGAGCATCAATGACTGATTCGGTGGATTCCGTCCGGTAAGATAGGGCTTAAGATCAAAGACAAGACGATTATGACGATTCGCTCAAAGCCTTGTACTTCTGATATTTCTCCTTCAGATTGTCGGCGAGTTTGGCATGGAGAGCCTTGGCCTCCTCCGGGAATGACCTGTACAGGGAGTTATATCGTACCTCGCCCATGATGAAGTCATTGACCTCCATGGTAGGCTCCTTGGAATCGAGGGTGAATGGATTCCTTCCCTCTTCCTTTGCACGCGGATCGTATCTGAAGTTGAACCAATATCCTGAATCGATTGCACGCTTCTCCTCTTCCTGGGTCTTTCCCATGCCTGCCTTTATTCCATGATTGATGCAGGGAGCGTAGGCAATGATCAGAGAAGGCCCGTGGTATGATTCCGCTTCTCGAACCGCCTTGATGAACTGGTTCTTGTCCGCGCCCATTGCAACAGATGCAACGTACACATAGCCGTAGGACATGGCCATCATGCCAAGGTCCTTCTTAACGGTCTTCTTCCCCGACGCTGCGAACTTTGCCACGGATCCGATTGGTGTTGCTTTGGATGACTGCCCGCCGGTGTTGGAATAAACCTCGGTGTCCAGAACAAGGACATTCACATCCATTCCCATGGCAAGGACATGATCCAGGCCACCATATCCGATATCATAGGCCCAACCGTCCCCGCCGACGATCCAGATCGAGGGTTTCGCCAGAAGATCACTTCGATCCCGGATCTGCTCGAGGATATCATCCTGTCCCGCTGATTCGAGATGAGATTCGAGAAGAGGCTTGATCCTTTCAGCGAGTTCCCGGCTGGAATCGCCGTCATCCTTCTTGTCAATCCATTCCCGGAATGCCTCCCCCAGCTCCCCGCCAACACCTGCGTCAAGCGCCTGATGTACGAGATCGGTGACCTTATCCCGTCTCTGGGAGATCCCAAGGAACATTCCAAAGCCGTATTCGGCATTATCCTCAAAGAGTGAGTTGGCCCAGGCAGGTCCATACCCCTTTTCATTCACTGCCCATGGGACTGCAGGAGCAGAACCGCCCCAGATAGACGAACATCCCGTAGCATTGGAAATGATCATCCTGTCTCCGTAGAGCTGGGTAACGAGCTTCACATATGGGGTCTCACCGCAGCCAGCGCACGCACCTGAGAATTCCAGGAGTGGCTGTCTGAACTGTGAACCCTTGAGCGTGTACTTGTTCATGTTCCCGGTCTTTATGGGAAGTTCGGAGAGATAATCCCACAGTGGGATCTGCGTATCGGTCTGGGTCTCCAGGGGCTTCATGATCAGTGCCTTGCCCTTGGGTGCGGGGCAGATGTCAGCACAATTTCCGCAGCCTACGCAGTCCAATGTGGAGACCTGGATACGGAATTCCATATCCCCAAGATCTCTTCCAATGGCCTTGAGGCCCACATATCCCTCGGGTGCCTCTGCAGCTTCGTCCTTTGTGACAAGGAATGGCCGTATGACCGCATGGGGGCAGACAAAAGCGCACTGATTACACTGGATACAGGTCTCCGGCTGCCATTCGGGAACGGTGATGGCAATGCCGCGCTTCTCATATTTTGTTGTCTCCGGTGGGAAGAAACCGGCTGGTGTGAAGCTTGAAACAGGAAGTTTTCCACCTTGTTGCGCATTCATCACATCTGCCACATTTGCCACGAATTCTGGTTTCTGACCATCGGCCCCTTCTTCTGCGTCTTCTTCCTCCACAGAGGTATTGGCCCATTGATCCGGATAGCTGACTTGCTCAAGTCGCTCCATTGCAATATCAACCGCACGATGGTTCTTAGCAACGACTTCCTCTCCTTTCTTGCCATATGTTTTGGTAATGGCTTCTTTGAGAAGGGCCACAGCCTCGTCAACCGGAAGCACGTTTGCAAGTTTGAAGAAGGCGGTCTGCATGACCATGTTGATCCTTCCGCCGAGCCCAACTTCACCGGCGATTTTCACCGCGTCGATGTTGTAGAACTTGAGCTTTTTCTGTGCAATGATCCGTTTCATGCTTCCCGGGATATGGGACTCCATATCCTCAAGTGTCCAGGAGGAGTTGAGGACGAACGTTCCTCCCTCCTTGATACCCTCAAGCACCTGGTATTTGGCAAGATAGGAGGGCTGATGACAAGCAATGTAATCCGCAATGTCAATGAGATAGGTTGATTTTATCAGAGAATCTCCAAACCGGAGATGTGATACCGTTACCCCGCCGGATTTCTTGGAATCGTAGGCAAAATAACCCTGGGCATATTTGTCGGTGTTATCCCCGATTATCTTGATGGCATCCTTGTTTGCTCCAACGGTTCCATCCCCTCCAAGGCCCCAGAACTTGACCCGAACCACTCCCTCGGGAGAGGCATCGATGTGTTCGTCCATGGGAAGCGAGGTGAATGTGACATCATCAACGATCCCAATGGTGAAATGGTTCTTAGGTTCCGGAAGGCTCAGGTTGTCGAACACGGTTTTTGCCATGGTTGGTGTGAAATCTTTTGAGCCGAGACCATATCTTCCTCCCACGATAGTCCTGTCATCGTGATTGGTCTGGAAGACAGCCACAATATCTAGGTAGAGAGGTTCACCGAATGATCCGTTCTCTTTTGTCCTGTCAAGGACTGCGATCCTCTTGGCGGTCCTGGGAACGGCTTTTAGGAAGTGTTCCATGGAGAATGGCCGAAAGAGGCGGACCTTCAACAGACCGATCTTCTCACCCTTTGCGACGAGGTATTCCACGGCTTCCTCGGCTGCCTGGGCACCGGATCCCATCATAATGATGATCCGTTCTGCTTCAGGATGACCCACATAATCGAAGAGGTTGTAACGCCGTCCCGTGAGCTTGAATACCTTCTCCATCTCCTGCTCGACGATTTCGGGTACTGCCTGGTAGAATCTGTTTGCCGCCTCGTTCACCTGGAAATAGATATCCGGATTCTGGGCTGTTCCCCTGAGATGGGGATGTTCGGGATTCAGTGCCCGATCCCTGTGTCTGGCCACTCCCTCCCAGTCGACCAGAGGCTTGATATCCTCGTAATCGATGGTATTGATCTTCTGGATCTCATGGGATGTCCTGAACCCATCGAAGAAATGAATGAATGGAATAGAGGCCCTGATCGATGAAAGATGTGCCACAAGTGCCAGGTCCATTGCTTCCTGAACGGATCCGGAGGCAAGCTGGGAGAAACCGGTTGCCCGTGCTGCCATGACGTCCTGATGATCTCCGAAGATGGAAAGCGCCTGTCCTGCCACTGCCCGTGCTGAAACATGGAACACGGCCGGCATGAGCTCCCCTGCAATCTTGTACATGTTGGGGATCATGAGAAGCAGACCCTGCGATGCGGTGAAGGTGGTGGTGAACGCACCTGCGGATAGTGATCCGTGAACCGCTCCGGCGGCTCCACCCTCAGACTGCATTTCAGCCACTTTCAGAATCTGGCCGAATAAATTCTTCCTTCCCTGAGCAGCCCATGTATCCGCAACCTCTCCCATTGGTGATGACGGGGTGATCGGATAGATGGCTGCCACATCTGAGAAGGCATAACCGATATGGGCAGCAGCGGTGTTGCCGTCCATGGATTTCATTTCGTCTTTAGCCATGTTGAAACCTCATTGCAACATTGTGTGGGGGGGTAAGGTAATAATCACCTGATTTCGAGGGGAAACCTGATCCCAATTAACGTATTCGTGACTGTATCCCTCCACGTTCGGATGCATCCGAAATTGGGCGTCACATCTTGCAATATCTCTTAAAGCTTTGGGTTCTATTATGCATTAATATCAGAAGATTAACACACATTTTTCATTGATATTCATTTGACTTTCCCTATACATTATCATGTGACCGTCCTTGATTATCGGACTGGCAATTTGCAAGGCTGAGATCACGAATCCACCCCCCCCCTACCCCTGTGTGTTCGGAACGTCGTCACTGTCATATTCCACCTCCCACTCACTCACTCACTCCCCCTTTCATTCGACTGCTTTCCAATTCCCCCGTGATCGCTTCATCGCCCGCACCGTCATTTCACTACATTCATTCCGCTCCCCCCCACCCACCCACTACACCCCCCACATCAAATTACAACATCACAATATTATTTTTTCCAAAGTTAGGTTGTAGAAGCACTGCAATATTACAATTGGGTGGGTACTGGGGTGATATTTAAATATCACTTACCCAGTACCCGTGTATGCTAATACAAATAACCAAAACACCACTCGAATACAAGAAAGTCGCCTTCGGCGACAACTTCTCTCGTTCAAGGGTCTAATTCAA
>CAZTGJ010000131.1:0-8793 GCA_964613025.1 uncultured Thermoplasmata archaeon
CCCCCTTCTTCCCCCACTCCCACCTCCCCCCAGAATGGTGGAGAGGGAAATTCAGGAATACCAAAAAAGATTGCCAACCCATCCAATAATCTCAAGGAAAAGGAGGGATCCGATTGAAATGGAGGATACCTACGGTCCTTACCCCTGACGAAATTCTGAATAAGGCATTCCATGCTTCTGCCAAGATCAGGCCATCCTCACAATGGGAGAAGACCCATCCCCGCAGCACCTACCTGAAGAAGATCGGTGCCGTTTCGAGCATTATCCAGAGCAAATGCAGCACCTACATCAAAAAGTTCCCAAGTGTCAACAAGCTGGAGGTGTATCAGGGGGACGATGTCAGAAAGGGGATCGGGAATTTCTATTATGATCTTTTCGATCTGACATTCGGTATCGACCACATGAAGAAGTCCCTCGGATCGCTGAAATGGGTAGTGGAGAAGACTCAGGAGCTGGAATCCCAGCATACCAAGAAGCTGAAGCGGATGGTGGACAGCGGGGAGATGGAGAAGCTCAGGGCATCATTCTACGGACGGGTTTCCTCCGTTGTGAAACAGGTGGAGAAGGAGCTGAAATTCCTTGCAAAGGCCAGAGAGACCATACGGAAGCTGCCCCATATCGATGAGGATGCCATAGTCGTCGTGGTGGCAGGATCCCCCAATGTGGGAAAATCATCCCTGATCAATATGATCTCCTCGGGGAATTCACAGATCGCCTCCTATCCCTTCACAACGAAGGGGATCTTTCTGGGACATATCACCATCGATCGGAAAAAACTCGTACTGGTGGACACTCCGGGACTGCTTGATCGCCCGGAGATCGAGAGAAATGCCATCGAGAAGAAGGCATCCTCTGCAGTTCACAATCTGTCATCTGCAGTGATCTTTGTTCTGGACCCCTCGGAGACCAGCGGAACCGCCCTGAAAACCCAGGAGTCTTTGGTGAACCAGTTGAAGGATGAGCTGGGGAATGTTCCTTACATTGCTATTGAGAATAAGTGCGACATTAAGAAGCGGGAAACGGAGAACATGCAAATATCATGTACCACGGAAGAGGGGATGGAGCACGTGATGGAGTGGCTGACCGAGATCGTTCGGATAGCCGATGATCTTCGTCCGGATGATGACAACAACGATGAACCAGAGAATGAATAGGATGAAAAAATATGAGGGCACTTACAGTGGGTGGAAAAACTGGAAAGAGGAGTGCCCAGAAAAGTACCCAGAAAGGTGGTCAGAAAAACTGAGGGCTACGAGTACCGACCTCGCTTCGATATCTCCTCTGTCCGCTGGATCACATCCTCCCCTCCCTCCGGATTCCCCTCCCGGTACCCCGCGTAGAATTCATCCAATAGTTCCATAAGCGTCGAATGGGTGCTCTCGAAAGCCTCGGCAAAGACGTGCAGGTCAACTCCTTTGTTCTCCACCTCGGTTGTCTTCTCGGCAAGCCCGAAGTCGATGAACCAGAGCTCGTTACTATTAACGAGGATGTTGGAGGTGGTGAGGTCCCCGTGGATAATATCGTTCGTGTGGAGCAGTCCGATCAGCCGCCCGGTTTCGCGGATCAGTTTCGATTTTACGGATGGTTTCCTTTTTTTTAGAGAGGGGGGGTGGGAGGAAGGGGAAACGGTATTGTTCATCGCCATTACCTCCTTCAAGGAGGGGAAGGGGAGGAACTGCAGGATGAGAGTGCATTCAACAGGATCGAGATCAAGTATCCGGGGAGTATTAATTCCGAGGTTCCTGGCCTCCGCAAGGAGCCGTGCTTCGCTTCGGACCCTCTTCTTCCGAAGGGTATCATCCAGTTCCTTCACCCGATATTTCCTGGGATACCGCTCCTTGATCACTACGTCCATTCCCAGATAGGTTCCATGAAAGATCCTGGCCTCGGCCCCGGTACGAATATGCTCTCCTTTCTGAAGGATCGAGCGTTCGATATTTTTCCTCTCTTGCCCTAGATTGATATCCACCGTATTCCTCCGTTCTGCTCCTTGATTAAGTGCTACCTCATTCCTCCGATCGGATGGCGTCTTTGATCTCTCTCACCCGTTCGGGAACAATGGAATGGACCTTCCTCTTGGGATCATACTCTTGGAAGTAGGTTCCCACGATGAACCCGTCGAAGTACTGCTTCAGCTCATGTATATTTTCGGGAGTGACTCCGCTTCCTACCATGAACCGTGCTTCCGGTCTCAGCTTTTTCAGTGAAGTAAGATGAGCAAGCAGATGGTCAGGGATCGGGTGTCCGGTCCGCTTGCCTGAGAGGATCAGGGCATCTGCCCCTCCCCGGTCCAGGGTATCCACTGCGACATCCTCGAACTTCTCAATTGGAACAGGTGAGCAGCCGTGTTTCACGAACAGGTCTGCAAATATCTTCACATCCGAATCCAGCTCCTCCCGGTATCTGATGATCTCATGGGCCTCCCCATTGATGATCCCTTCATTGGTGATCATGACCCCTGTCAATACGTTGCATCTGATGAAGGAGGCTCCGGTGACCGCAGCCAACCCCAGGGCCTGGGAACAGGCATTCCGCAGAATATTTACACCGACGGGAATATTGAACTCCCGGACGATGTCATGGAGCACGATGCTCATCACCGCGAGAGTGTGAGTGGGAACCTCTGTTGGATAGAAGGGCTTGTCATGGTAATTCTCGACCATGATCCCGTCTGCGCCGTTCTCAGCAAGGATCCTAGCATCCTCACGAGCTTTATCGAGAATGATGTTCACATCCCATGGTTCCTCAGATAGGGGGGAGAGAGGTGTGGGGAGCATGTGGACCATGCCGATAAGTGGCTTATCGCAGGGAAAGGGTTCCATTAGGTTTACCTCGTGTTCTGTGGATGAGTCGATTTCCTTTTTCCATTCCTTTCCATATTAGCTTAAATAATTTTGTGATACGTATTTTGAAATCCCGGTGGGGGGGAGAGGCAGATGGGGAAGAGCGGGTGGGGTGGGATTGAAGTAAATGAACGAGAAAGGAGAGGTGAGAAAAGGGAGAGCGGGGAGACCAAAGAAGCAGGGTGTGTGCACAAGGGAGAATGTGAATGGAGAAGGGGGGGAGGCAATGGATGAATGAAGGATAGCGTATAGGGTTGGGTACTGAGAATGAAAAAGATATTGAGAACAAATTTTCCGAACCTGACCCTACCGGTTACCTGATCCCAACTCCAGCTCAAGGGATTTCATATGTTTGATATTAACCAGCTCTCCCAGGGTCCGCTCCAGAAGAACACGTCCGGTATCCATCTTATTTCTGAGCTTGGATGACACATGGCTGTATGCGAGGCCCTTCAGCAATGAATAGATCTCTTCCATCCGATCATAGTACCACGTGGCCAATTCCATATCTCCTGATCTGAGCTGCTCCAGAGTGAATCGTCGCAGTTCCCCAAGAACATCCCCCAGCCCATGGATATAGGCCGTCTCCCCCACCCCCAGCTCCCTGGGAGCTGGAAATAGTTCATTCTTTTGTATGTCATCCGTTCCTTCATTCAGCTTCAGGCGCACCAGGATTCCCGCCTCCGCTGCCTCGGTCTGTGCATCTATAAAAAATCCTGAATGTAGTAGTTGTCCCGTGTCAGAAAGGGAATCCCGTATCTTCAGAACGTCATTGTGCAATTCGGTCCACATGGCCATAAGGTGTTCACGCGGAGCATTTCTGTGACATGCCATGATGAGAGCGCCGCTCCTGCGCACGATATCCCTTGATGCTCTCAGCGCTTTCTCCCGTTTCACATCCAGCTCGGAGATATTGTCATTGATCGATCGAATGATGTCCTTCAGATTGGATTCCATACTATCACCTACAAATTCCTGTGACCCTCAGTCACAGTATTGTCTTCCTTCTATCTTCACCAGCCTCTGCACAAAATTTCAATCACTCTTCAGGATCACACGTTCCGCAGTTCCCAGACAGGCCAGAAAATCGTCCAGGGTTGACCTCAGGCTCAGAATTGAATCAGATGAACACTCCGATACAAGATCACTACCCCTCACCTGCGTGGAAATATACTCTCCGTTATCCGGAATAAGCGTTTTATAGAGTTTCTCTGCAAGAACCGGGTCAGAATAGCTGCACGTAAGTATTGCATGAGCGTTAAGATCCATGTCCTCAATCCCGGCTTCATATCTTTATGCCTGTATCCTCAAACCCAGGTCCATATCTTCATATCACTGCTCTCAATCCCGGGTCCTCATCTCCATGACCCATTTCTTGCCATTGAACTTGAGACCGAAGAGACCCAGCTTCTTGCTGAATGTCCGCTTCGCATATCCGAAGAGTACATGGAATTCCTCGAAATCCTCTGATCTGGAGATGAATCCCTTTTCCGCGAGCTTACCCTCGATCCATTCCTTCATCATCTGATGTTCCTCCGTGGGATGAAGAACAGTGGTGTGCTCCGGTACATAAGGTTCGTTGAGGATGTCGAAATCATCAACCGCGGTAAGGAGGTATTTCCTGAAGTATTTCTTGATGGTACTCTTGGTAAATCCCCGGTCCCAGCAAGCGAAATAGATCTCCGTGAGCCGTTCCTGCTGCTGTGGATTGATGTCTCCCCAGTGCATCTGTTCAGGTTTCTGGGGAAGGCAGTCCTCGATGGTCTGTTTGAGGAGATCGGCAAGATCACGCTCGAACTTTACCTTCACTTTTTTCTTGAACAGCTTCTTTGCCTCCATCCTGCATTCATTGTATATTTCCTCAAGACGGGTGTGCTGCTGCGGGGTCAAACTGTCTGTATCCACATCCGGAGGAAGGTAATATCTCACTCTGCGGAAGTGATTGATATCGTCAAGATGATTATCTGTCATACAAATCCACCGTCCACCTTTCCATTCAAACTGATAAATGTTTTTCTCCGGTCTCTGCGAGATTGAGAAGTTCTCTTTTTCTCAACTTTTTCAGGACCTTGGAAATCCCTGAACCATATTGGGCTGCCAATTTCGGTCGTGAGCACATCATCTCGGGAAGACCGAGGATCCGCCCCGATTCCCTGAGAACCATCTTGTTCCCACCGAACCCGTCGAAGAGATCGTCCAATTTCAGGGATGAGGAGAAGGTGATAACGGAATCGTGGAGAAACGGAGTGACAAGGATCTTATCGAAGCGTAGCGTAATGCCCCTCTCGATCTTCTTGGTCCTGGTGAAGAGTTTGACCCTGTCCCTGTCCAGCATCAGCCTCTGTGCAAGAGGATCATCGGTCTCCCGATATCGGGCATATCCACCGAAGAGCTCGTCCGCACCCTGACCCGTGATGATAACCTCATCAGGGATCGTGCTTGCTCCCATGAAGAGGGGCAGTTCGTAGGAAAGTTCAAGAAAATTGAGGTCGGGTACAATCTCCAGAAGGCTGTTGGCCCCCCTCAGGATTTCCTCCTCTGAGAGAAGATGATCCTCCCAATCGATATCCAGGAAGGGAACCCCCTCCCGTGCGTTGATCCGATCCCGTGACGTTTCGGTTCCGAAGGTATGGAGGGTTGAATTATTTCTTCCCACGGTCATTCTGGAGAGCATGGAAACCACTGCGGAATCCAGGCCACCGGAATACAGTACAGCACATTTCTCAATCCCTGCATTGTCAATGAGTTCCCGGAATCCTGTGAGAAGGTGGGTGGTGAGATGGCTCGCCTTGCTGTGAATATCATAATTATTGGACATGAGATAATTACCAGCCGTATACCGAGGAGATTTTCAGGGCCTTGAGTATCTTCAGGAATCGGGGAATGAAAGGGAGTATCTTCAGGTTTTTCAGGATTGGGATGATGGCCTTGATGCAGGAGAATTCGGTGAAGTCCTTTCCATTGAGAAGATCTCCCACAAAGGAGGCCGCATCGTCCGAAAGGCTGTAGATGAGCTTACCATGCTCCATCATCTTGGGGTCGGTGAACTTCGAACCCTTCATGACGATCTCGTATTTGTTGATCAATTCGGGACTTCCGCTCTCAAGAGCGTCCACCAGAGCCAGTCCAGCCTGCCGCCCCGAGAAGATGGCCGCATGGATCCCTCCTTTGGTGAGGGGATTGGTAAGACCGGCCGCATCCCCGACGATGAGGACATTATGCTTCACGAACTTCGGTATGATGGTGCCCCGGGGAATCTGCCCTGCATTGATCTCAATCCTTTTCTCCGGGTTCAGTCCGCTTTCGATGCAGTATTGGTCGAGCTTTTCCTTGAGCTTTCCGGGACCACAGATGCCGATGTTGTAGACATTCCCCCGCGGGAACACCCAGACATATCCGTTGGGCCAGCGGTTGGCATAATGGAAATCGAGCCAATCTCCTTTTAGCTGGTTCTGACTCTCGAACTCGTAGCTCAGGTTCTTCTCCACATAGTCATAAGGAAACTTGTACTGATACCCAAGGACGTTCTCTGCTTTGAAGGGGATTCCCGCCCACTGTGCAACAATGGAATGGGGTCCGTCGGCCCCCACCACGTACCGCGCATCTATATCACCGCTTCCAACGTTGTCAGTATTGTCAGATGTGTTGGTTTTATCAGTATGAATCGTATGGAGAGTATAGTACATCCCCTGTTCATCGTTCTTTCGTTCAATGGAGGTCACTGATGTTTTCAATCTGAGTTCGGCGCCTTCCTCCTGGGCAAGATCGGCAATTGATTGATCAAAAACCGCTCTGTCGATGGCATATCCCTCTCCGGTGATGAGAATGTGCTTTTCATTGGGAACGAAGATCCTTGCACCCTTGATCCTCTGCCGGACCCATTTCTCCTGGACCTCAAGCTCATTGGTATCGAGAGCATACTTGCTCAGCCCTTCTCCGCACTGGATGGGAATGCCTACCTTCTTGCGGCGATCGATGATCACAACCGAGCGATCCTTCTGGGCCAGCTTCCATGCGGTCATTGAGCCAGCGGGACCTGCTCCGATAACTGCTACATCATACACGGTATCACGATTTCGAGGAGATGGATATTTTATTTATTTGTTTGTGTACAAGTGAGCGGAATTATTCAAATGTTCCAAGGTAGCGGACGTAAAAATACAGAAACCTTTAATTAATATCCTGAAAAACTGCGTTGTATGCAGGGAGAGGCTGTGCACAAGAGGGCAGATCGAATGGGGAAATTGATTGTTATTTTCATAATATCTCTCATCGTTTTTTCAGGGGTTGGAACGGTAATCGGACCCGATAGCTGGACTGCTTCCGGAGAGGGGGGAAGCGGGGAGCAGGATCGATCTACCGATGAAGAGAGCGAGGAAACCGGTGAAAAGGAGTCCGATTCCACAGATCGACCTGAACAGAAGGATGATGGGAAATCCGAACACGGCCAAAGCCCTTGAAGAAACCTTTAAATAGCTCAAACAATTGGATTTTCCGGCCTATCAAGCGCCTAAACGTCAGCACCCCAAAGCGTGTCTGATGACAATACGATCCGAAATAACGTACACGATCTACCAAAGGTGAGAACATGGACAATTCATACGCGCCTCTTCCGGGCTCTACCATATTCAACGCACTCAAAGACCAGCCCTGCATCATCATGGCTGCAAACATCAGGATCATTCCCGGCGTCATGAAGGGTATCTTCAGGGCGGCCAAGGATTCGGACAGTGCAGTATTCTTCGAACTGGCCAGATCCGAATCGAATCTTGATGGGGGGTATACCAACTTGACCCCTGCGGATTACGGACGGATAACCAGGGAGACCGCCCGGGATGTGGGATTCGATGCCTGGGGGCTTCATGCCGATCACATTACCATCAAGAAGGGGACCGAGGAGGATCTCAGTGCCACACGGGACCTCATTGCCGGGCAGATCGACGCAGGATACACATCCTTTGCCATCGATGCATCCCATCTCTTCAATTTTGAGGGCGGGGATCTCAGGGAGGAACTCTCCCACAACATCGACTGCACCACCCAGATGGCCCACTTCATCAGGGACAGGATGGGGGACACACCCTTCGGCCTGGAGGTGGAGGTCGGCGAGATCGGCAGGGCAGGAAACCAGGGAATGGTGCTTACCCGTCCAGAGGAGGGTGTGGAGTTCATCACCGCGTTGAACGAGAACGATGTGCATCCCCATGTCCTGGCCATTGCCAACGGCACCGCCCATGGAAACGTGTACGACGAGCACGGGAACCTTATCGAGGATATCAGCATCAACATCTCCCAGACGAAGGCGGTTGCCAAAGCGCTGCGGGACAACAACCTCGCAGTCCGGATCGCTCAGCACGGCATCACCGGGACTCCAAGGGACAAGATCGCAACCATGTTCCCGAAGGGCGATGTCATCAAAGGAAATGTTGCGACGTTCTGGCAGAACCTGGTCTTCGACACAATCAAGATATACCATCCGGATCTCTATCAGAGGATCTGGGACTGGGTGCAGGAGGCCAAGGGAACTCCGGACAAGAAGCCTATCGAGATCTTCGGAAAGAATGCGAAGTTTGCCTGCAAGCAGTTCTATGACGAGCTGAACAGCCTGCCCGCAGAGACGGTGAATGCCATCGAGAGCCTGTCCTATGCTGAGGCGCTTCTCTTCTTCAAGGCCTTCAACACCTATGGGACCGGAGCTATCGTCAGGGAGTATATCAGAAAGAATGGAATGGATTAGTTAGGTCAGTTACTGGGTAACATCCGAATTGTGCAGATGCTATTCAGAACTCACTTCCCTTCCCCCCTCGCCACCCCCCCACCTTCCACCCTCGCCCCCCTCCTTCACCCCCCCTCTTCCAAGATGGTCCCACTACCTTTCCCCCTCCTCGTTTTTCATTTTTTCATAGTACATAAAGTATGAAAATAATTCAGAAAAGGGAGGGGTAGCCAT
>CAZTGJ010000132.1:0-8784 GCA_964613025.1 uncultured Thermoplasmata archaeon
AACCGGGTGCATAGTAATTGTCGACGTACAGGTTCTCAGCATTCAGGAAGTAGGTATGGTCTTCGAGGTCCGCATCTGTACCGAAATCACTGAGATCTTCATACCCGCCAAACCAGGTGGATGGTGCCTCGCTCCCACCCTCTGGGGTGATACCATAATTGTACAGGTTGACGGGTTCTTGGATTGTATTCGTGAGTTCTATCCATTCATCAGCGGTACCTGTGCTCTGGACCTCCACTGGATAAACATTGGCTGACATTGGTGGTTTTGTGCAGGTTGTATAAATGAATTGCAGAAATTGCTCGACCATTGGCTCCCGCGTTTCATCCGTGATCCCTGCTTTATAGTTCCAATTTGGCCAACCCGGGGATGTGTCCAGTCTCGTGTACCAGAGATCGAAGGTGAGTGTAGATCTCCAGTCCCCATTATCTGTCTGCCACGAAACAGGATAGATAAAATTATTGTTGCTCCCAAAATTACCATAGTAACTGATCTCCGTGTTCGGATTGAATGTCTGGGGAAATCTATCATAGCCATAGATCCAAACGTAATCAGTGGGATACGGTGTAGGTCCGATACCCTCTCCGATAGTCCCATCCAATCCAACAACACGGGTGCCCTGAGTGGAAGCTGTTGTGGTACCCCGGGTGACACCAAGATAGTTCTTCACGAAATTCACTCCCGGGGTTCCGAGCTGTACCGTTGAATAGGTGAATGTATGCCGCACTGCATAGGTCATGAACGCCACATTTCCTCCGCCATCCATGAAATCACTCAGCGCACTGAAGGTTTCCTGGTGTGTCTGATATCGAGGTGTTTCGTAGTAATAACGGATACCGCCATAGAACGATCCCCAACTGTGAACGATGACTGTCTCATAGTTCTGCAGTATCTCTGAGGAAGGATAGTAATTGAAGCGATCTATCTGGTCAATATGACCCTGAAGAAAATTGTGTCTCGGTAAGGTGAAGGGATAACAGTACCACGTATCGACGGTTAGATCAAACGCGTGAAGGTCTGCCATGATAATATTCATTCTGTCATAGGCCTGTCTCTGCCAATAATTGGTTGATACTGGCCGTGCCCATGGATCCATATTGTCAACAATCAATAATATATCATGAGTGTCGGTGGGTTGTTCGTTTGCGTTTCCCTTGCCGGTGACAAGTTCTTCGCTTCCCCAGCTTCCTCCCCACTCATAGTGTCCGTCAGCATGGGAATAATCGTCGCCCGGATCAAGTTCAGCGCCTGCCCCCCCTGTGGTTTCCGGTAGGAATGGGATATCATCCGCTAATGGGAATAGTATGGAAAATCCTGTGACGACCATACTTACTACCACAAAAAGGGATATCATTTTTGATGCCTTTTTTGATATGTCCTTTCTTTTTATGTTCATATTTACGTCCTCCAAATTTGATTGGTCCTCCAATCATGCCCCAGATACAACATTCACACATGTTTTTAGAGATTAGAGTTTACACTGCCCATGTGCAACATCCACCGCTGACAAGAGAGACACGAAAGTTCACACTATCCGTGTGCATTGTGCAATTATTACACAACTGGAGACATAGTTTCCACTGCCGGTGTGCGTAAAGCAATTCAGACACAGATCTGAGCAGAGCTCACTCTGCCCCTGTGCAATCTTCATTGCCTACACGATCAGCAGCAACCGCTATGCTACCCTTGTGCAAACAACTCTTATATGTTTCCTCCCAGGATCAATGGAACAAAATTCGTTCCCAGAGGGAACCCGTTCCTAATCCTGCGTGAAATGCCCATCGGTGTTGTATCGTATGACCGGGTGCACACGATTTCAACAGTCCCCCTTTTTAAATGGGTTTTGGTTCACTAGTAAAATTCCTGGTACAATCCTGAAAGATGGAAAGGAAAAATCCCTCTCATGGTGAATGTTAATCGTTAGACAATGAATTTCGGGGGGGTGGGAGGGGGAGCAGAAGGTAGAACGTGATAGGGCAGGGAAATGGAATGACGCTGTGGGCTTATGATGGAAGGTGAGGTGGGGTGAGATGATGCGGTATGGTCATAACGATAGAACCTATCTTCACTTTTTCAGTGGGCTCATTACAATGATTATTCCTTTGATATTTCCCTCTTCCCTCAAAGGACTTGCACTGATCTTCATGCAGACCTCATCTGCTTCCTTCGTTTTCATCCACATCTCGGTATCATAGTAGTTCCCATAGAGGATATCCTCGAGCATCATCTTGAGCTCGGGCACATGCATGTCACGGACATAATCATTGAAATCTGCCCCGATCACCTCTCCGGCTTCCATGTGGAAGATCTCCCCAAATCCAGTATTGGCATATTCGATTGTCCCCTTCAGATCGATCCTGAGGATCCCCTCGGACACGGTTTCCGTGATGAGACGGTACTTTTCCTCATTTTCCCGGAGCGCCATCTCGGTCCTGACACGGGCAATGATGCCTCCCACCTGGGAGGCTATTGCCTCAAGGGCGTTCCTTGAGGCCTCCGGGATGTCATCCTGTGATCGGGATGCCAGGTTCAGGGCAGCCACTACCTGGCCCTCGAACACCACCGGGATCATAGCTAGAGCTCTGATGCCTTCCACCGCTCTCATATCCTCGAGGGGGGACGATATTTCCGTATAATCTCCGTAGATAGGTTTACCGGAAAGGGCGAGTTTTGTCTGGGGGGAGGAGGAATCGTAGTGCAGGATATCGATGAGCTGATACGGAAGCCCTTTGTGAGCAGCAAGATCCATCCCCTTTGTCTCCATTTCGATGAGATACAGCGCACCGCAATCGATCCCACTTACCTGGATCATAGCACTTAAAAGACTGTCCAGTGCGGTCATGAGATCTCCGGTGCTGCTCAATGACATCCCCAGATCACGCTGGATCCTGATCAGGTCCTGTGCCCGTTTCCTCAGGGTTATATCCTTGACAGCACCGAAGCAGCGAATGAGTGCTGTTCTCTTATCATTCCATACTGGGTGGAGGAACCCATGCATCCAGCGCATTTCACCGCTCTTGGTCACCAAGCGGAAGTCGAACCCTTCAGTTGACTCACTACTCTTCTGGTCGTCATCAGGATGGGCACCCAGGTAACCGAGAACCGTAGGGAGGTCGTCACCATGGATTATCTTCATGAGGTCATTCGGAATTTCAACCTTTTTTGTTGAATAGCCGGTGATGGAGGTAAAGGCGTCTGTGATCCATTCCAGGGTAAAAGTGCCGTCTTCCTTCGCCTTCAGGGAAAATGCAAAATCCGAACTGAGTTCGGATACCGCGCGGTAGCGTGCTTCGCTCTCAGCCAACCTCCTTTCCATCATATGATTGTAAAGTGAGATCTCGATGGTGGTCCTCAGTTCCCGTTCTTCAAAAGGCTTGATGAGGTACCCGAATGGTTGGGTTATCTTCGCTCTTCGGAGAGTGGCCTCGTCGGTATATGCAGTGAGATAGACAACCGGTATGTCGAACTCCGTTCTGATCACCTCGGCAGCCTCCACTCCATCCATTTCCCCTTTAAGGCGAATATCCATGAGCACAAGATCAGGATTCTTCTCCCGCGCACGCTCGATTGCATCCAAACCTTTATCTGCGATCCCAACGACCTTATAATCGAGATTCTTCAGTCGGGATCTGATCTCGTCAGCAACGATCCCTTCGTCCTCAACGATCAATATTGATTTCCTATCCATATCCTTCCCTCCGCTTCTGCGTTAACATTGTCATTCATTCTTTCCTGGATTGTCCTGTTCTTTCAACGACACACTTTTCCTGATTCAACATTCGTTTCACTGTTCCTCGAACGTAATATCATATTTCGTTCCTTCTTTTCTGTCGATGGTAAGGGTTGCATCAAGCTGGCGGATAAGGGTGTTCACCAGATGCAAACCCATGGAATCTGTTTCCTTTATGTCCACTTCCTCGGGGATACCAATCCCATCATCGCTGATGCTAAGCGTAAGTTGATTATCCTCATCCCTGATCAATGAAAGGGATATTTCCCCCTCCCCCTCCTCAGGAAATGCGTGTTTGAGTGCATTGGAAACAAGTTCGTTAATAACAAGACCGCATGGGATTGCAGTCTCGATGCTCAGATGGATATCCTCCACCGAGATGTTCATCTTCACCTTTGTCGGGTCCAGTCCATAGGAATGGAAGAGGTGGGCTCCGAGGTTCCTGATATAATCCGCGAAATTTATCCGTGCCAGATCTTCCGACTGATAGAGACGTTCATGAACCAATGCCATTGATTTCACTCGATTCTGGCTCTCCCGAAGCATGCTGCGGCCGGAATCATCCACAAGCTTCTCTGACTGGAGGTAGAGGAGACTCGAGACCACCTGGAGGTTGTTCTTTACCCGATGATGGACTTCCTTCAACAGCACTTCCTTTTCTTCCAGGGAAGCTTTTATCTTCTGCTCGGCCTCGATGCGGTCTGATATATCCATGAATGCACATAGGGAGCCGGTGAAGAGGTTTGTAGGACCGGAGAGGGGGGATACGGCGATGAGAACGTTCAGCGACGCCCCATCCTTCCGGTTGATAACAGATTCATAGGTTGACCTCATACCCTCCATCTCCAGGGTCATCCTGATATGCTCATCGAAGTCCTTCCGATCCGTTAGATCGAAGAGGTTCATCCCTACGATCTCCTCCTTGTCATACCCCATCATTTCTGCAAAGGTGGTATTCACATAGACCAGGGTGTTATCCTCATCGGTCATCGTAATCCCGGTCAACACGGTCTCGGTGACCGCACGATAGCGCTCCTCGCTGTCCCTCAGCGCCATCTCTGTCTGTTTCAATTCAGAGATATCACGCTCGATACTTATGATGCCTGCGGGATTTCCCGTGATATCATCTACAAGAGATTTGGAGGCCGAAGCCCAGAATGAACTACCGTCCTTCCGCGTCTGCAGATTTTCACCGGACCATTCTCCTTGTTCCATGGTCTGTTTTATCTTATCCGTCTCTTCCAGGGCATCCTGGGGTTCCAGAATGGTGGTGAGGAGTTGGCTCAGGACCTCATCCGCCGAATGCTTATACAGGTTCTCCGCTCCTCTTCCCCAGTAGGTGATCCTGCCGTCAAGGTCGGTGGCGATGACCGATTCCCTGACGCTGTTGAGGAGATGGGCCTGGAATCGCAGTTGTTCTTCGTTCCTCATTCTCTGGGTGATGTCACGATACCAGAAGGAGAGTGAGATAAGCTCCCCTGTTGGGTCCATGACCGGAGATATGGACATGCTTACCGGTATGGTTTCACCTGCCTTGTTTCTCCGGACCGTTTCGTAGTCGGAAATTCCCATCCCGGTTCTGCATTTCTCCACCCACTCCTCGAATTTCCCTTCATCGATCCCTGCCTGACCCGGGAATTTTTCCCCGAGAAGTTCCTCCTCGGAATACCCGAACAATCTGTCGATTGCGGGATTGATCTTGATGGTCCTATCCTGGAGGTCGGTGAGGATGATGGGGTCGGTACTCCCCTCGAAGAGGGCTTTCTGCATTTCCTCACTTTCCTGCAAGGCAAGCTCAGCTTTCTTTCGCTCAGAAATATCCCGAACAATGCCGATGGTAAAGAAACTTCCTTTGATGATGAGGATGGAAAATGACAGTTCGATGGGGAATTCCTCTCCGTCCTTTCTCATTGCCATGGACTCGACGGTCTTCCTGATGAAAGGTTCGCTTTCGATGATGACAGGTTTACTCATGCGGTCCGATAGTTCCTCACGGAATTGATGTGGCAGGATGAGATGGGTGAGCTTCTTTCCTTCCGCCTCCACCTTGCTGTAACCGAATATCTTTTCCGCGGCAGGATTCCAGTAGGATATCCTTCCCTGATCATCCACAAGGAAGATGGCATCGTTCGCATATGCTGTGATCCTCTGAAATCGTTCGTTGCTCTCCCTGAGGGCTTTCTCCAGCATGAGGACGTTCGAGATGTTCTTGAAGGTGGTGATGATCGCCATTGGATCCCCGTTCTCATCACGCATGTACGATGCGGTAATGGCTGTGGGGATCTCAACCCCAAACTTGGTCTGGAGGATGATCGCTCCGTAGGGGTGGGTTTCCCCCTCGATAGTCTCTTTTATTTCCTCCATTGCATTCTTGTCCTGATCGAGTTTGATGAGATTTGAAATCAGATTCGCCCCATACATACCAATGAGTTCGTTCCTGGGATAGCCTGTCATCTTCTCGAATGATTTGTTCACCGTAGCGATCTTTCCATCAAGATTCAGCAGGATGAGACCATCACCCATGGCCTCGATGACCGCATTGGTGGTCATTGCCTTGGATTTCTCCTCCTCTGCCTTGATGAGATCGGTCACATTGCTGACAGTAACCGTAACATAGTCGATCCGACCGGAAGGGTTCAGGGTGGGAACCGCACTCACTATCAGCCAGATCATGGTCCCATCGAAACTTTGTAATCCTGCCTGCTGGGTCATGATCGGCCTACGCTCCTGAAAGACCCGGGTGACCGCCCATTCCTCATGAGGCATGGGAGACCCGTCCACACGGACAAGTGAAAAATCATCCCTGATGTACATTTTCCCATCGGTGGGATTCCTGAAGATTCCCAGTAGCTGTTCCGCCTCAGGATTATACCGGATTATCTGACCTTGTTTATTGAAAATGACGATCCCCTCTGACAGGGATTCGACAATGGTACGATTAAGACCTTCCGCCCGCCTGATGACCCCATCCTTTCGTGATCCTTCCATCAGCTCCTTTTCCAGTTCCCGTGTCCTCCTGATGGAGAAAGCCACGAAGGTCAGAGGAAGGATCGCAAGCACGATGAATATCTCTTTGGGATGATACTCTTCGTAATCATCCAGAAAATCGTGAACTTCCGTGAAAATCTGGAAGTAGGCAGCAAGAGCAAAAACAACCACCGCAATGAAAAAAATCACGATCCAGTCATTTCGGGACCTTGATTGAGATCCTTTCTTAGAAATGGAGCGATCACTTGCGGTGGTCTGTTTTTTTCTCATCCCTCAATTTCCTCCGTTTCGGACCGTTCGATTATGAATCCCATTATCCCGGCAGAAGCCTTCAATGCCTCCATCTCACCTGTGGACCAATCCCACTCCTCCAGACATTTATCCCAGCCCAGGAAACCCCACCATTCCCCATGGACGAATACCGGAACCAGGGCAATTGAAATGATTCCCTGAACCTCGAAGAACGTTCTCTCCTCCTCCAGAAAATCGTGAATATGGCCGAAATACATCCTACCCTTGGAGAGTGTTTCCAGCAGGCGCTCCCCGGGTTTTCTGTACGGGACCTTCTGCAATCCGGGATCCTCAATGAATCCCTCGATATACTGCCCCACCCACTCCCCCACCCTTTCGAAGGTCGGATCTCCGTATTCGTTCAATCCATTTTTTGAGATGTACACCCGGTTTGCATCGAAGCCGTTACCAATAGTTTCCAGACACTGTTCCATTACTGTAGTAAGCCCCTCGGTTTTTCTGGTCATGAACACCAGGTTGGAGAGTATCCGAAGCAATCCTTCATCTTTCCGTACCCTTTCCTCGAGAAGCCGTTTTCTGGTTTCGCTCACAAGGATAAGAGACAGCCCCTTGCTCCCATCGTCAAAGGTGACCGGAACCAGTTTCAGGATGTCCGCCAGATCGGAGAATGGAAACCTGTTGATCTCCGTTTGATATTCCTTTCCATTCAATGCTTCCTGCAGTCTGTCGATCAGTTCTTTGCTTTCTCCGAAGGGAAGGAGATCGGTTCCGATGTGTTTTCCGATGAGATTGTCCCTTTCCAATCCATGGGTCGACAAGACCAGATCGTTCAGTTCCACTATGGTGAACTCGCTGTCCAGAACGAGAATATAATCTCCCGACAGATTGAGCATGGAAGAGACCGGAACACGGCGGGAGGGGGTATAGATCTTCACCGGACCGAAGGGTCGCATCTCCACCTGTCCGGTAATGAGGAGCATGTCAAGATATTTTGCAGTGGTTTTTCGATAGATATCCAGCGCTTTCGAGATATCGGTAATGGTCATGCCTTGGGGGTTCTTTTCCAGAAGCTCTTTTATGGTGGCGAGCTCCTTTGAATAGGAAACCATGCATTGCTATGCAGGCTATTAGTGTATTATGCTTTTCCATTCCTGCCATTTTATCTCCCGGACATATGCGAAAAGTTTATATACTCGATACGAGTAACCAATTTGTCTGCAATATGGGCCTCATATTGGGCCCCGTTCCGGGGCGTCAGATGGGGTCAAAATTCGCCAATATATATGAGAGGTTGTGGCTCTGCCATTAAGCAGAAGTGGTAGTGGTTTACTTTTTTGGAAATCTCCTCTGATTTCCCACCTTCCTCCGGTGGAGTCGTTGTCTCTCAATGCAGGAAACGAGGAAGATTGTGCCTGGAATACCCGGTCATACACTTCACGACACGAGCGATGTTGTGATTTTTTGGTCCCCCAGGCACAATCGGACTCAAATCTTTTTGGATCATGTAACTATTCTCAGCCATGTAGGTATGCACTAAAGGAATGCAGCGGAGGAAGCAGGAACGCGAGCAGAAAAAGCCAAAGTGAGAAAAGGATACTGGCACCATGCAGAAGAGCGTTGATGCGGTATCATTATCGGGGGAAAAGTAGTGCCTGGGAATACCCGGTCATACTTTAATACAACTTTAGGCAAATTGTAAAAAATTGATCCCCAGGCACTTCCCACAGAGACACACGTCCAATATATAGTTTTTGGGAATTAGTAAGAGTTCAGCCATGTGAAGTAAGTGCGATTTTCATTCCCTGAGTGATGAA
>CAZTGJ010000133.1:0-8769 GCA_964613025.1 uncultured Thermoplasmata archaeon
ATCGACCGTGAAATATCCTCGTTGGACATGGTCTGAATGGGAAGGTCCCCACCGCAGCACCCCCCGCTTGACGTTGCCACCAGTCCGTAGCTCTCCCGAACGATCTTCTTCACATCGTGATCTCCAAGTCCTCCGCCCCCCCCATTTCCTGAGTTGGTTGCAAAGGGTTCTCCCGGTTCTTTGGATGTGTCCATATCTATTTTTGGCGAGGGACCACAGCAGGAGCTGGGTATGGTCTGACCGCAGCATGTTGGCATTCCTGATTTCTGATGGATCTCTCTTTCAACCTTATCCTCATCCTTGCTGGAACGTTTTTCATTTTTTTCCATGTGTACATCCTCCGGGGCAGCATTCGATGGGTTCGATCCCGAAACTGATCAATTGTTTTCGCATATCCTCGCTTGCGATACTGAAGATAATGTTCCTGCCTTGCCTTTCCTGATCGAGAACACCCGCCTCCACCAGCACCTTCAGATGTCGGGATACCGTGGTCTGATCACGGTCGGTGACGGCGGCAAACTCGCAGGCACAGCGGTCATGGTGAAGAAGACACTCCACGATTCTGAGTCTGCTCTCTTCGCCTAAGGCTTTGAACAACTTCACGAGGTCTTTACTCATGCACGTTTGCGCATATGTGCAAGTATAAATGCTTTTTGGCCAATTGTTGGATGTGAGATTAAATGCATTTAAGCTAGGATATGGATTCCTTGAGAATGGATAATTTGCTCTTGGTGAGAAAACACTATTAGAGTAGAATGGATTGCTTGGGCGAGGTATCACAATGCTCCCCCGTTCCGAGGTTCAGGAAATCGTTTCCAACTACGACAAGGACAAGATCAAGATCGGCATGATCGCATCTCATTCGGCTCTGGATGGCTGCGACGGCGCGGCAGAAGAAGGGTTCCCGACACTGGCTGTGTGCCAGAAAGGAAGGGAAACAGTATACGATAGATATTTCAGATCACAACGCAACGCCTCAGGGGGGGTGGCGCGGGGATTCGTGGACGAGACCTGGGTATTCGACAGGTTCAAGGAGATCATGACCCCCGGGAATCAGGACCGTTTGAAGCGGGAGAATGTCCTGTTCGTACCGAACCGTTCCTTCACATCCTATGTGGATCTCAAGGAGATCGAAGATAATTTCCATGTCCCCATGGTGGGGAGCAGGAACATGCTGAGAAGCGAGGAGCGGGAAGAG
This sequence comes from uncultured Thermoplasmata archaeon, assembly GCA_964613025.1. Taxonomy (GTDB): domain Archaea; phylum Thermoplasmatota; class DAOVMN01; order DAOVMN01; family DAOVMN01; genus CAZTGJ01. The sequence goes on from CAZTGJ010000133.1 coordinate 1,199, forward strand.
AAGCACTCCTACTACTGGCTTCTTGAAAAAGGGGGACTGCCCTTCCCCGAAAAGATAGAGGATCCCCAGGAGATCGATGAGCTGGTTGTCGTCAAGCTCCACCATGCCCAGAAAAAGCTGGAGCGCGGATTCTTCACTGCAGCCTCGTACAAGGAGTACCAGGAGAAGTCGGGAGAGCTCATGAAACAGGGTATCATCACCCAGGAGAGCCTGGACAGCGCACGGATGGAACGGTACATCATCGGTCCGGTTTTCAACCTGGACTTTTTCTATTCACCGATCGAGGAGGAGATGGCGAAGCTCGAACTCATCGGCATCGACTGGAGATTCGAGAGTTCACTTGACGGCCATGTGCGGCTGCCGGCACCCCAGCAGATGACACTCAACGAAAAGCAGTTCCTGCCCGAGTATACCGTTGTGGGGCATAATTCCTGTACGCTCCGGGAATCGTTGCTCGAGAATGCCTTCAAGCTTGGGGAAAAGTATGTAAAGGCATCACAGGAATACAATGATCCCGGGATCATCGGACCCTTCTGTCTTCAGACCTGTGTGGACAAGGATATGAAGTTCTACATCTATGATGTGGCACCCAGGATCGGCGGGGGAACCAATGTGCATATGAGTGTCGGTCACGCCTATGGAAATGCCCTCTGGAGAACGCCCATGTCCACCGGACGGAGACTGGCATTGGAGGTCAGGCGGGCCATCGAAATGGACAAACTGGAACAGATCGTTACCTGATAGTGGACGACCTGAATACATTATGGGAAATCGTAGTGGGCAATTCCTGGGAGTCCAAGTTCCCATGTATGAAACAGGATGTACAATAAATGCAAATCATGGCTGAATTGTTATCTGATGATATGATGAATAATTTCCGACTCTCCAATGGATAATTCTCCAAGAAAGAATTTAATATAATGACCTGAAGCCGATACTCTCCTTATCGTGAGGTGAAACCGTGTCTGTGGAGAAACTCTCAAAAATTAGTGTAACAGAGATAATGGATACCGAATACCAGCAAGTACGGCCCGAATCCACCCTGTCCGAGGCAATCGGGATCATGCGGAAGCATAAGCAGTACGAACTGCCCGTTGTTGCGAATAACGGTATCCTCAGAGGATTGCTCAGCTACAGCTCCCTTGCCAAAGCAGGCAGGATCACCATGAACGAGAAGGTGGAAGGGCTTCAGTTGAATGTCCCAAAGATCACGTTGAACGATAATCTGGCACGAGCCGCCGAGCTTCTCCTTTCATCCGACCACAGACTCCTTCCGGTAACCAAGAACAGGAAGGTGCAGGGAGTAATCAGGCGATGGAAGATCATCGACCTCTCCTCCGATTTCGAGACCTGGAAACAGATGATGGTCAAGGACATCATGCACAAGCCGGTGGAAGTTGTCAACGAGAATGACAGACTCACGAAGGCAAAAAGCATGCTGAGAGACATGGATATCCGTACCGTCCCTGTGGTGAACAAGCAGGGGCTGTTGGTGGGTGTGATCGGTACCCAGGACATCATCGACTACCTCCGTCCGAAAAGAAGGTCCCAGCTTGGCGACTTTTCAGGCGAAAAGATCCACTTCGATCCCGAGGTGAAGAGTGTCATGGTTGGGAATCCTCAGTACATTGCCGAGGATGTTTCCATGAATAAGGTCATCGATATTATGTTCGATAAGAGCATTTCCACACTGATTGTGGTACGTGACCGGAAGCCCATTGGTGTGGTGAGCAGGTTCGATATCCTTGAACATCTTGTATCCGCTGGAAGGAAGCAGGAACAGGTCTTCGTGAACATCAGCGGGCTCGAGCATGAGGATCCCGAGGTCATGGATGCCCTCTTCGGAATTCTGGACAATGCCATGAACAAGATCAACAAGATATTCACTCCGCGGGTGCTGAACATTCACGTCCGCAAGTATAACGACGAGGGCAATGAGGCGAAGTATTCCGTTCATATGCGGCTCTCCACCTCGAAATACCTTTTCATCACGAAAACTGTAGACTGGGATGCGTTCCGTGCGTTTGCAGATGCAACAGACAATCTGTATGCTCAGGTCATTAAAAAGAAGAACCTCACGAAGAATCACAAGTCCAACAATAACCGGAGAAAGTAGGTATTCTTCTACGTACGGGATTTTTCTACGTCCAACACATCTCACCCACTCCCTATTTCGTAATCGCGTATTTTCCATTTGATTAGGGCACCCTCTGCCCGCTTTTTCATTTCCCATTTCGTAAATGCACCCCCTACCCCCCACCCCCCCCTCTGTTACGTTTGGGTTCGGTTCGTTTGGTTGTGTTCGGAGAAGTCCATGTATTCTAGTTGCAACGGTTGTTGCTATAAGCGGCGGTGGGGGGGGCGGTGGGGATGGCAGAAGTGCAGAGCACTGAAGGCTGGGATAATAAGAAAGGGGCGTTGGGGGGGTGGGAATGGCTGAAGTATGAAATACTGAAGGCTGGGTTAACACGAAGAAGGGTGGGGGAAGGCACGATGCAATGCTCTCCGCGAGAGGTTAATAAATTAGAAAAAAAAGGCGATTGAACAGATTAAGCCTATAGGTGCTCAGTTGGAGGACTTATGCGCCCGTACCGGGCGATGGGCTCCGCATGCCATACACTTAAGGACCAGGGTCCGTCCGTCCTTCTCCAAATGGGTATCAGGTCTCTTGCACTCGGAGCAGATGACGTACATGCTCACGTACTCGTTCACCCGGTTGGCAATCCTGCTCTCGGCAAGCCTGCCCTTGAAGATGACTCTTCTCCCTTCCATGTTTCCTGCGGTTCCCAGCTCCTTGAGCAGGTAGGCAAGAAGGTGGTCACTTTTTCGTTCAAGGGTATCGCATATTTCCTGGAAGTTCCTGAGGATAGTAAGCTTTCCCTCGTAGATCACTTCAGGGTCCGGTACCTGGAACCTCTCGTGGTCGGAAATATTGTCTGGAAGATCGTCACGGGCACGTTTCAGCAGTGCCTCATAATCCATTTCTGCGCTCATCGGGCGAACGTTGTGGTTCTGAACTAAAAAGTTATTCTCTCCCTGATTCTCATTTCTCCCTCTCCTTTCCGTCCGAAGCAAAGAACTTTTTATTCATTACATCGATGAGAATTGTCTGAATTACCTTTCTCTGAACATTCGTCGCAGACCCCGCTTACATCGATGAGAAAATGACAGAGGGTACCGCGAAATTTGTTCACGAGAAAATCGATGGAATCCACCTCGAAATGAATAATCCGTCCGCACCTCTGGCAGGTGAAGTGGCCGTGGCTATTGAGATTCTTTGAATACACAAGTCTTCTGTCACAAAGATAGGAATGGAGATGATGCTCTTCGCGCAGTTCGGCAAGATATCGATAGATAGTAGCTTTACCAACACCCGGACGTCGGGCGATTACCTTCTCGTAAAGATCATCGGCTGAAAAAAATGATTCGAATTTCGTGAGTTCTTCGGAGATCAATCGTTTTTGCTTTGTCATACGGGGCATACTATCCTACCTCTTCTATCCCAGATGTTATTGATAATGAGAATCAATAACATTTATATACATTTCCCATATGAATAAAGTGCGAAATGGATCAAGAGGAATTGGTATGAAGTATTCCGCAGGTGCACGATCACCCCTGAAACAGGTTTTTATCATTGGAGTCCTGGTTCTGATCTCCAGTTCAATTCCCGGATGTCTGGACATGGGGAGCGATGATGAGGACAGGATCATCGTGGTGGTCTCCATTCTGCCCCAGAAAGAATTCGCCGAACGGTTGGGCGGGGAGAAGGTTAAAGTGACGGTAATGGTCGGAGAGGGACAGGATCCTCACGCGTACGAACCCAGGCCCTCTCAGCTCAAGGATGTAGGAAATGCGGCCATCTATTTCAAGGTCGGATCAGGGATAGGGTTCGAGGAAGTATGGATGGATACGCTGATGGAGCAAAATCGGGATATGGAAATCGTTGACGGGAGCCGGGGGATCGAGTTGATATCCATGGGAAATGCAACTCATGATGAAGAAGAAAATGATGGGGGGGAAACCCGGGGGGAAGGGGAACACGACCACGAAGGAATGGATCCACACATCTGGAACTCCCCGAAAAATGCGGTGATCATGGTGAACAATCTCCTTGAGTCGCTGAAGAACGTGGATCCTGCCAATGCCGATTATTATACTAATAACTCGAGGGAATACCTTGTAGACCTTCAAGCAATTGACATGGAATTGAGAACCGCTCTGGAACCCTTTTCTGAAAAGAAATTCCTTGTCTATCATCCTGCATTCGGATACCTGGCCCATGATTACGATCTGGAAATGCTCACCATAGAAGAGGAGGGAAAGGAACCGAGTGCTGCAGGTGTTGCGGCAATAATCGATCAGGCGAAGGCCGAGAACATAACAACGGTCTTCGTTCATCCTCAGTTTGACCAATCAAATGCTGAAACGATCGCAACTGAAATCGATGGCAATGTGGTGATTATCGACCCCCTGGGAAGTGAATATCTTGAGAACATGAAAGAGGTAACCAGAAAACTCGTTCAGGGATTCGAGCAGGGGAGTGCAGTGGAGGAATGAGTTATGTCGTTAGCGGAAAATACCGGTTCCCTTGCATTGGATTTGGATCATGTGTGGGCAGGGTACGATCACAACAACGTTCTGAAGGATGTTTCATTGAAGGTGGAGGAAAATGAGTTCCTTGGGATCATAGGACCAAACGGAGGGGGAAAGTCGACATTGCTGAAGGTCATCCTCGGTATACTCAAGCCATCCTCAGGAACGGTGAGGGTACTGGGACTTCCTCCATCACGGGCCGGCAGGCATATTGGGTACGTCCCTCAGTATATACATTATGACAGGCAGTTCCCAATACGTGTCCGGGACGTGGTGCTCATGGGACGATTGAGCAAGATGGGAAGGAAACCGTTCTATTCAAAGGAGGATAAGGAACATGCCATGGACGCACTTAATCTCGTTCAGATGGAGGAGTTCAGGGATCGACAGCTTTCCCAACTCTCTGGTGGCCAACAGCAAAGGGTCCTGATAGCCCGGGCACTCTGTACGGAGCCAAAGCTCATCCTTCTTGATGAGCCCACGGCAAGCATTGACCAGAAAATGCAGAAAGGCATCTATGAGCTACTCATGGAACTGAACGAGACCGCCACAATTATTCTGGTGACCCATGATATCGGGGTACTGTCCTCCTATGTGAAAAAGATCGGGTGTATCAATAAGTACTTCATCTACCATGGAACCAAGGAACTCACCAGAGACATGTTGGAAGCAGCATACGAATGCCCGGTTGACCTCATAGCCCATGGTGTTCCGCATAGGGTATTGGACCACAGAGATTCGGAAGGACACGGATTTCATGAGAATGGAGACGAGGAGGAACCGACTGACCATGGTGGGGGGGAGAATAACGAGCGAACTGCTGGTAGGGGGAAGTCGTGTGCTCAAGTCCGGGGGATCGGTAAGGAGGGAGAGGGTTGACTAGTATCATTGAGAGTTTCTTCGAGATGTTCGAGTTCGCTTTCATGCGGAATGCCATTTATGCCGGACTGCTTGCTTCCGTGGCTTTCGGTATCATCGGTACCTACGTGGTGGTGAAGCGTGTGGTTTTCATTGCCGGAGGGATCGCTCACGCATCCTTCGGGGGGGTTGGAATGTCGTTCTATCTCGACTGGGACCGGGATGTGGGTCCGATCATCGGAGCGTCCATCTTTGCCCTTGCGTCCGCCCTGGGGATCGGGGTGCTTAGCAAGGAAACGCTGGAACGTGAGGAGACGACCATCGGGATCGTCTGGGCCGTGGGGATGGCCATGGGAGCGTTCTTCATCGCCCAGACACCTGGTTACGCAATCAGTCCGTCCAGCTATCTCTTTGGAAATATTCTCTTTCTCAAGACCCTAGACCTCCAGCTTCTTACCATCCTGGTCACGGTCATTCTCGGATCAATCGTCCTGCTTTACCACAGGATCCATGCTGCTGCTTTCGATGAAGAGTTCTCGATGGTAGTGGGTGTCCATACCACTCTCCTGCACCTCTACCTATTGTGCCTGGTGGCAATGACTATTGTTCTCCTCATCAAGTTCCTGGGGGTGATCCTTGTGCTGGCGATGCTCACCATCCCGGCTTCCCTTGTGGGCAGGTTTACCCATGACATGCGCCTGATCATGATCTGGTCGTCGGTCATCTCGGCGGTGCTGATATTGTTCGGGCTCTGGACGTCATTCCACTGGGACCTCTATCCGGGTGCCACTATTGTCATCGAGTCGGCGGTTGTGTATTTGATTGTCGTCATCCTTCAGCAATTGGTTTTCCGCATTCGCAGGACGGGTGATAAGGAAATGTCCCTGCCTGCATCCTAATATCCCGGGTTTCGTATCACCAGACCCCACGTCTCTTCCCTCCTCCTATTCCCCCTCCCCCCTTCTACCATTCCCCTCCGATTAAACTATGCCCCTCCCTATCTGCCCTTCCTCCCCTCTTTCTCTTCCCTCCCCCTATTCCTTCTCTTCCCGCCATTTCCCCACCCCTGCAGGAGTCATGAAATCTTCACGAGAACTGGGCAATCCCAAGGAAATCATAAATAAGAGGAAACGTATATTCGTTCGATGCGAATTAATAATCGATCCGGGTCAGAAAGTGATATCGATCAGTGGGTAGCAGAACGGAGATGATGTTGATATGAGAAAACTCGGACTATACAACGAACTGGAAAAAACGAAATGGATCGTGCTGCTTGTTGTTTCACTGACGATTATTACCATGATTTTCGCATATGTTTTCTTTTGTTGGGCTGAATCATTCATTCGTCATGGAAAACAGGTCCCGGTGTTTGGAGCCGATGTCTTCGTATCTCAAAATGGTGATTTCATTGTCATGATCGAAAAGGTTGATCCGGGGCCAGTGAGTGTGGCCGGCTGCAATTATTATCTTCTCGATGAACATAATGTGGCTGTTCCAAAAGTTCAGGGGTCCTTAAAAGACATCTATTGTATTGATTTGAATTTCAGTGCTGGTGAAGAAAATCATCGATGGGATGGCAATATAAGCTTCATTGATGCCGACATAGATGGAAGGTTATCTCCGGGTGATTATTTCATTATACGATCGGTGGATAATGGAGGGGTGGCGGAAACGGGGAACAGTCTATTAGCCAAATACGATGTCACAGCAGATAAAATGAACCAACCTCGAACCTTCACCAATGCAACGGTGAAGAATGTCGACTATCCAACATCACGCTTGCAAACTGATGTCATAGATTCCGGGAATATTTCGTTTGAGTATGAAAATGGGATACTGAACAGATTTCAGTACATTCAGGGTTCTGACGGAATCTTCAATTTTTCTTTTTCCTATCTCGGGGAAGGGGAGGGTAATATTACGATTACCATACATGATGGAGTGAGTGAGGTACCGCATGGTATCAAACTGGCTCATGCGGAATATGCATATGTGACCGGCGAATTTACTGCATCCATTCCGGAAGGTACCGAATCCAGAAGTCAGGAGATTGCATTTCAGATCAACACCGATTTTCGCCAAGTGTTTAATTCTGGTAATTGAACCTTGATCAAGGT
>CAZTGJ010000134.1:0-8750 GCA_964613025.1 uncultured Thermoplasmata archaeon
AAATGTGTACTTTCCAGTGTAGGAGGGCTTCAGATCACTGAACTCTTACAAAAATCCCAAAAGATTAAATAGTGTCTTGTAATGCCACACTTATCATATCCGAAAGGTTGGGCTTCAATTACTTCCTAGTATATTCCAGAATTTTATTCTCCGCTGATCAGAAGCCGCGCCGACACTTGTTATTTGGATATTACCCGGTTCATGAGTTGATTCAATGGTGTTCGGAAAGAAAGCAGAATCGTTACCCCCAGGGGTTCCATCATTCCAGAAACCAAAAGGAAAGGGAAAGATCATCGGCGGAATCATCATGCTTCTGATTGGAGTGGTTATGTTTCAGTTCCTCATTCCGCAGATAGCGATCTCCCCTACAGATTATAAAGACGAATATTTGGAAGCATCTGAGGGAACCACATGGCTGGTCCATGGAAAGATCACGTATGTCACAGAAATCACCGATGGATCGGCCACGTTCTATGTCTATTCATTCGAGGAGGATGCTGAGGCAGATTTCACCTCGTCCGAGGATCTGGGTGATGATGGAACGGAGGTTGTTGTAGAACTGAAAAAAACCAGCAATCTCCTTCTTCAGGCCGAGATGAGCAGAAACATTCCCGCATTACTGTTCAAGGCGGGAGGAGGACTCTTCATGCTCATCGGGATTATCCTTCTTGCCGTTGGAGCAATGCAGGTCTCAAAAACGAATGGAGCACAAAAACCAAGTGATATCCCCTCGAAGCACAATGTAAACATCTCACATCTCATCGGAGGCCCAGCCCCTGCAGGAGTACCATCCCCAGGAGGACCCAGACAGGGACCGCCCATGCCCGGTGGTCCTCCAGGTGGAGTTCCGGGAATGTCTCATGGCATGAATCAGAGTAAGCCGCCGGGAGGGCCGCTCAGCCAACCACCTGGGATGGAAGGAAACATGCCGCCAGGAGGACCGATAAACCAACCACCTGGAATGGGAGGGAACATGCCGCCGGGTGGGCAGCTCAACCAACCACCTGGAATGGGAGGAAACATGCCGCCCGGAGGACCGCTCAACCAACCACCTGGAATGAGAGGAAACATACCGCCGGGTGGGCAACTCAACCAACCACCGGGCATGCCATCCCCCATATCACTAGGTGGAACTCCACATTTCCCAACCCCCTCTTCACCCAACTCCCCAACCAAGGAAAAAGGTGGGATTCAGGAACTTCCGGGAATGGACCATAATGAGTTACCTCTCCCGGAAGCTGAAATGCCAAAGGTTCCGCCCTCTGGGAGTCCAGTGGACCCACTCAAAGGCTTGAGCCATGGAAACCCACCCGGGTTAGGGATACCCGGACCTGCAGCAATGGGCCGTCCCTCCCAGCAGCCATATCCATCTCAACCGGCCCGTACACCACCAGGTACCCTACCAGGAATCTCATCAGGTACCTCACCGGGAATGGGAGGGGAACCACAACACACCCCTCCGGGTCAGGTCACTCCTGGAAATAATCCCCCATCGCCCCCCGGTCAGCAGCTATTCCCGGGTCCATCGGGAACCGGTTCAATACCAGGAAAGCCTCCAGCTCAGCAGCCGATGACACAAGGTCCGGTGACACCTCAATTCCAGCCGCAATCGTGGACCTGTCAGAACTGTCAGACCTCGGTGGATTCAAAATTCGCGTTCTGTATGAGCTGCGGTCATAAACGTCACGGCTAACGAAAACTATTTATCTATCCTGCTGAACTGGACCGTTCACATCAAACAGAGATAAGATGATATCGAAGGATATCTTACATGCTGAAAAATCCGATCGATAATATTTGTGTGTGATCTTTTCTCTGGGGTGTGTGTGGTGTAACTGTGGAGACGGAAATTGTGAGGGTACCGAACAGTAATCTGAGATGCGGGAACGCGAGGTGGGTCCCGAAAAATGGACATTTCCTGGTATGGACAACATTGATCATGATGGTAATCATGATGGTTCCCATTGCCGGAGGGGCGTATCTTCAAACGGATTGGACCACTGAAAAACAAAACAATGATGAGATGGAGGAACCCTGCGGTCTGTGTGTATATGACACCGATAATGACGGGTTTATGGAGATCCTCGTTGGAACAGATCACGGTTCGGTGGAGGTGTATGACGGCAAGACCAAGGAATGGGAGTGGAGTGTCACATTCCCCAATACAGACAGGAATGTTGATGCGATCAGAGTGGGAAATGTTGATGATGATCCTAATCTCGAGGTCATAGTTTCCCTTGACGGTGGAATGTTTACCGGTGGATTTGGCATCGCAGATGTCACCACAAAGGACCTTCAATACGTGAACAATTCATTGGGTGAGACGCATTCACTGACGATTGCGGATATTGATGCAAATGCCAGAGAGGAGATCCTGGTGGCCAGTGATGATATCCTCTATGTATTCGGGTATGACGGATCCGATTTCGTTGAGATCTGGCAGAGCCCTGAAATGGAAACTGATATCAATGCAGTAGTTGTGGGGGACATCGACACCGAACCGACAAAAGAGATTATCGTGGGATATACCTCCGGAGAGGGATGGGATGAAGGGGGGATCACGGTGTTCTCCCAGGACTTCACGGAAAAATGGAGCAAGAATGATCTTTCGAATCCGGTGCTTGGCTTATGGGTCGACAGCGGATTGTTATTCATCAGTACCGGGACTGCCGGTTTTCTCACAGAGGATGAGGGCGGGATATTTGTCTTCAGCGGGTCCTCCGAGCTTCTCTCACTTGATGTGGGGGAGATGGTGCTTTCCATTACTGCGGGAAATTTCACAAACGATGAGAGTGTCGAGCTGGTGGTCGGAACCAATGAACGGGTCATGGTGTATACGAATGGGCTTACAAAACTGGGACAGGGACCAACCATCGGGGAGTCCGGCAGATACGGAAATATTTTTATTTCAGACATTAATAACGATAACAAGAAGGAGATCATCGTTCATTCCAATGAAGACGTGGGAGAACTGTTCGAGTTTGATTACGAGAGCAGGGTGTACGTATTATCCAGAGAAAGCGCCGGGGAGGGGGAAGGGGGCGACGAATCATCCGGTTCGTACTACTCGACATCCAATACTTACTTCCTGGTACCACTGATCGTGTCCGTTATCGGGCTGCTCGTATCCATATCTCTCATTGCAGTGAAGAAAAAAGTGAATGGACTCCTTGCCGGGGGTCTGGTCCTACTGATCCTTGGCCTGCTCCTTGCGGCCATGCTCAATCCGTTGATGTGCGAATCGGTGGAGGATTATGACACATGGGCGGAGGATTCACCTGCGGTATTGGATGAGATCAGAGTCGGGGGGTTCATCAAAACAGAGGATACAACATCTGATGCTCCGAATTACCGATATTATCTCGAGGGAAGCGATACGTCCTTTATCAGTGGTGAGGATCTGGGAGATGAAGGGGATTATCTCATCGTGACCCTGATCTGGGGCGGGAATGAACCGGTTGCCGATAGCAAGGGAAATGCTTGGTTGTTTCCCATCATCGGGATGGTCCTTGTGGTGATCGGGATGGTCCTGAGTGGAATCGGTGCGAAGAAGGCCTCGAAGACAAAAGGCATACCCGGAAGGGGAGGGGGCATAGGAGGAGGCGCTGGGGGAGGGTTCGGAAGCGGAGGTGCCGGAGCGGAAGGGGGTCCGAACAGCATGAAAAACGGCTGTACCGCGTTGAAGGTCGGGGGGATCGTCCACCTTATCCAGAACCTGATCATTGTCCTTTTCGTGGTCATGATCCTTATCGGCGTTGACAGCACCTCATCATCTGACGACTCCCTGGATGATGACAGTGAGAATCCCCTGGGAACCACAACCGAATACATGTTCTACTCAATATTGTTCATTGACATAATTGCCTACTTTGCCTATGGTATCGGGGCATTCCTTTTCCAGTCAGGGGTGGGTGCGGGACCGATGTATGCGTCGGAGATCAAAAAGAGCGGAAAGATTGCCGGTGTGCTGGCTCTGCTCATGGGAGTCTTTTCACTTCTCTGGAGATTTGTGTTCCCTGTTTTGATCGTGGGAAAGTTTGCAGACCTCTTTGGAGGTGATTTCGATATCAACGAATTCCTTACTCTGATCCGCCTCATGTTCCTTATCGCGATCATTGCATCATTCCTGCTGCCCGCCATGAGCTTCTTCATTCGAAAGATGCTGAAGACCGCAGGAGATATGACAAGGATCCAGGTGAAAAGCGGGATGCTAACCGTTCTGCTTGTTGCAAGCGTGCTTAATATGATCATGAACCTGATGTGGCAGATCCCGATCATGCAGACCTTCACCAGTGGTGACTCGCCTGGTTATGGGTATGGCGATGCACTCATTGTTGTAGTGTTCATGAAGATCTTCGTGCTCCCCTTCATGTTCATGGCAGGAGCGTATGGGGTTATCAAGAGCAGTTCAGAGCTTTCCACCAGTGGAAAATTCCGGGTATCGGAATCACGATCCTCGCCGAATGTGGATATCTCCCACCTCCTTGCATCTCCTAGGATGGGCGGTTCTCCGTCCCCCCCTGGACTGACCCAGTCTCCGCCTATGGGTCCATCAATTGGTCCACCTATGGGTCCACCTATTGGCACACCTATTGGTTCATCAATTGGTCAACTTAAGGGTCCACCTATTGGTCCCGTCTCTGGTCCGGACACAATGACCCCTTCCCCCCCCACCCCTTACTCACCCCTGCCACAAAAGCCTCAGAATCTACCTCCTTCCGGACCCGGGACCCCACTACCTATTCCAGGAATGAGACCGCCAATCCCGCAACCTGTATCTGGGCCTTCTCAGGGAGGGGCACCTATTCCCGGCCAATCTCAACCACCACAACCGTCTGCTCAAGGGAAACCAGCACAGCCCCCCCCATCACAAACACCGGGACCATACCCCGTTCCGCCGCAAGTACCAGGATATCCCTCCCCCCAGTCACCACCTTTCAGGGGACAACCGCCACAGTTACAGACACAACCACAGCCACGCCAACAAGCACCATCGCCAAACCAAACCATATCCCCCCCATCCTCCGGATATCAGCCACGAGCATGGACATGTCCGAATTGTCAGGTAACCGTGGATTCAAAATACGAGTTCTGTACAAGCTGTGGAAACAAACACCATCATTGAGTTTCCGACCCTTTATATAAAATGCGACCGAATAGGGATGGTAATGTTGGTGATGATGGTAATATTGGTGATGTACAAACATTGAAGAAGAGGAAGAAACGCAGGTACGAACACTCTGCAGGCCATATCATTTGGGATCTACGGACTTCAGATAGTCTAAAAATTGTTCCACTGCCTTTCCCCGATGTGAAAAACTATTCTTTTCATCAGTGTCCATCTCTGCAAAGGTCCTTTCACCCCCATTGGGGATGAAGATCGGATCGTATCCGAATCCTTGGGTGCCGCGCTGTGAATCGGCAATGGTTCCACTGGCAATTCCTTCGAAGTAATGGCTGGCCCCGTTCCTGTAGAACAGAAGTACTGTCCTGAATGTGGCATCTCTGTGATCGGTATCCCCCAGAAGGTGAAGAATTCCCGGGTTGCCGAGGGTGTAGTAGACGAACTTTGAGTAAACGCCTGGAAAGTCCTTCAGTGCCTTGATGAAAATACCGGAATCATCGATGAGAAAACCATGGTCCGGATCATTCATCCACGATCGTTCATCGTTTTCCAGAAGCCATTGGATCGCGAATTGAACAACCTCCCTGAGTGTTTCAGCCTGTATCTCAGGGTAGGGAAGATCCTCCTTCACTGCAGAGTGTCCAAGGCTCTCAAGCATTCTGCTCATTTCCCTGAACTTTCCCTGGTTGGATGTTCCTATGTGGATTATCATATGTTTTCCGCTCCATCAGATTCTTCCCTGATTTCTTTTCCTTCCCGGACTTCTTTAACTTCTTTTACTTCGCTGATTTCTTTGATTTCTTCACCTGTGTCCTGCTCTATTGGCTCCTTTCCACTTTTTGCTACTCTCTGATCACCCGAACGCTTCTTTGTCCCTGAATCCCGCTTCAAACCTTCCGGGAAGTAGTTTTTTGCAACAATATACACTTCGGAGCTGCTCTTTCGAGAGGCTTTGGGATTATGAACCTTCACCCTGCTGAATTTCGTTTTCACCTGCCTCAGGAATTCTGGGAAGAGATCACCCTCGAATACCTTTGCAACAAAGTTACCGCCGATATTCAGGAGCTGTTCAGCAGTCTTCAGCGCCATCTCAGCAAGATAAACAGAATTCGCCTGATCCATGGTGTAGTGACCGGTGATGTTGGGAGACATATCCGAGACCACGGTGTTCAGCTTTCCACCCACTTCCTTATCTAATTGATCCAACACTTTTTCGGAGGTCATATCTCCCCGAATAAAGATCACATCCTGAAGCGGAGTGATCCTTTTAAGATCGATCCCCACGACCTTTCCGTCTGTGAGATTCCTGATCACCTGAAGCCACCCCCCGGGAGCGCACCCGAGATCCACCACATCATCATGAGGTCGGATGATCTGGTACCGATTGTTGATCTCGATGAGCTTGTAGGCTGAACGTGCCCGATAGCCTTCTCGTTTTGCTTGCCGATAGTGGGCATCGCGATGATGTTCCTGAACCCATCTTTTTGACATGCACGTATTCCTCAACGGATGATCTCGAACCCCTGGATATTTTCGGGGACCTGCTGCTCGGTTTCCACAGAGATAACATGGGAAAGAGGCATGGAATCTTTGCACCAGGTAATGAGGGCATCGATCAGTTCACTGCTTCCCTGGAAGACCGCTTCAACCCGTCCATCACTGAGATTCCTTACCCATCCGTTCAGCCCGAGCTCCTGGGCCTTCTTCTGGGTACTGGCTCTGAAGAACACACCCTGCACTCTGCCCGTAAAAAACGCATGGATCCGTGTCAGTTCGCTTCCCACTTCATCCCTCCGTTCATTGTCCGTTGCCCCGATATGTACAGTTTAAAATGTCCGTTCGTATGAATTCCTCTTCAATATGTTCTGATAGTTAAAAAAATACCTTGATGATGAAGATGCTTCCCCCAAGGACGATCAGAAGATAAACAAGGATCTCCAGTTTTATGAAGAGGGCTGCTGCCCGTCCCCGTTGATCCAATGTGGAAAAATTCTTGTGAATAAACTGTCGCATCCACAGGTCCTTGCTCATATTCGGTCACCCAAGATTATTGTAAAGAGCATGTATCTACTTCTTCAGCCAAAGAATATCTCGTAATAGAATCCAAAGATCGTGATGATGAAAAGGAGGAATCCCGTGGCAAAGAAGATCACTGCGAGATTCTGCCAGAATGGGGCGCGGTTATGATCCATGGGACCCCAGATAAGGAAGGCCGAGAGTGCGGCAAAGCAGATCGAGGAGCCCAGTGCGAAGTTTGTGATAACGGTGGAATCATTCGATTCCAGGGAGGCGATGACCATCATGAACATGGCGATGATCAGAGAAGGAAGGGCTCGCTGCAATCCCTCGACGATATTCGTATACACGAAAGGAACTGAAAGCTTCATTATCGGCTAGCGAATTCATGAAATATAAAAAAATACCGATGTTGGGCCTGAATTCAATTATTTGGCCCCATGCACCTCCCCCCCCACCCCCTGCCTCATTAAGAATGGTTGGTTGAGATGTAAGATGAAAAGTAAGGGAAGTAAAAAGAGTGTGGTGGGCTGAGGCGGAATTGAACCGCCGATCTCTGCCTTGTAAGGGCAGCGTCATAACCACTAGACCACCAGCCCATGAAGGAGGTAAAGTAGGAAATCGGAAGATTGGGGAGCATATAAAAGGTTTTTGACAAATAGCATTGAGAATTGGGGGATGTGAGGTAAGGAGAATGAGGAAAGGGGGGAAGGAGAGGGATGAAATACACAACGGATTGGGGGGAGGACGGGCAGAGGGGGAGTCACTTTCGATTTCACCAGCAATTGAGTTAATTCTATAGCAACATATAAATACACATAACGATTATAGGGATTGATTTCCATGGCAGCAACAACTATCCAGATCGAAACCGAGGTCCGGGATACCCTGAAGTTATTGGGTTCCAAAGGGGAAACATACAACCATATTATCCTTAAACTCATCCAGGAACACGAATATCATACATTCATGGAGCAGCAGTACACCATCCTGGAAAAAGAGACTGAATGGGTTTCTCTGGATTCATTAGAGTGATCCCATGAAAGAGATCCTTCTCTCTTCCATTGCTCAGAAGCAATTCAAGAATCTGCAGAAAACGCAGAAAGAACGCATCAAATCCTCTCTGCGAATATTCATATCAGAGGGGCGGGGAGATGTGAAAAAACTCAAGGGTACAAAAGACAGGGAGTCCCTGTATCGGTTGAGAGTGGGGGAATACCGGATCATTTTCGCTCAACATGATAAAAAGATACTCATCACCCAAATCATACCGAGAAGCCATGGTTATGATTGGTTGTAATTCAAATGCTGGCGGAATTGAACCGCCGATCTCTGCCTTGTAAGGGCAGCGTCATAACCACTAGACCACCAGCCCATGAAGGAGGTGAAGTAGGAAATCCGGAGATTGGGGAGCATATAAAAGGTTTTTGACAAACTTGAGGTGGGGGGAAAAGAGAAGGGGGGGAAGGGGTAGGGGAGGAGAAGTGAAACAAATTGGAAATGGCGGAATGATCCTTTCAAATAAGAAGTACATTGGAAGAAAAGTGTACGGCTTAACAAGAAAGTCGCCTTCGGCGACAACTTCTCTCTTTCAAGGGTCTAATTCAAA
>CAZTGJ010000135.1:0-8663 GCA_964613025.1 uncultured Thermoplasmata archaeon
AGGTAATTTTAAAGTTACATTTCTAGGTAGTTTTGGAAGTTACACGACAATTTATCATACTTCATTCTCATAATGATGAGAAATATTGTCGTCGTTGAGAAAACTATTTATAATGTCAGTAATTGGTCACCTCATGGCACACCTACTAACGCACTTTTCCAAACGAGGCTGGGTGAAACCCATTTCCTCCGTCGGAGATCATGCTTTGGTGGATTGTGCTTCGATTTTTATTCTGAATTTTTGGTGTGCGGGCATACAGGAACATCCTGGGATGAGGAAAGGAAGGGATGTTCATGCGAGAATTTGGAAACCTGAAAAACTTGGTTGATTATACCACATCATGTACGGAATGTAACAGCAATCATGTCATAAGTGACCATGCCCACGGTGAGTTGGTATGCGCAGATTGTGGTCTTGTATTGCAGGAGAAGATCATAGATCACTCAAAGGATTGGCGTGCATTCGATTCGATAACCGAAGAAAAACGAGCTCATGCAGGTTCACCCATGAATGTTCTTATCCACGACAGGGGATTGAGTACGGAGATCATTGGGTATCGCGACTATACCGGCAAGACCATTGCACGAAGAAACCGGCTTGCAATCCTCAGAATGAGGAAATGGCAATATCGCACCAGGGCCAGGAATACCGCAGAGAGAAATCTGATGATGGCGCTCAAACAGCTCAATACTATTTCTTCCCGTCTGGATCTTCCCTCCAATGTTAGGGACGATGCCGCTATCATTTATCGCAAAGCGGTTGATAAAAATCTCATCCGAGGTCGGAACACCGAAAGTCTCGTTGCAGCTTCACTTTACGCATCCTGCAGAAAAGCATGGGTTCCCAGGACCCTTCAGGAGATCTCTGATCAAACGAATCTCCCACGAGCAAAAGCAAAGAGAAAAGTGGCAAAGGCCTATCGATTCCTTCTGCGTGTTATGAACCTCCAGACGGCACCCCCCTCCCCCTTCGATTATATTCCACGCTATTCCGACGAGCTGAATCTTGATAATGACGTTCGTGAAAAAACGATTGAGATCCTGAAAATGTCCTCAGACCTGGGTATATCTGTTGGTAAAAGTCCATTGAGCCTCGTGGCAGGTGCGATCTATCTTGCGGGAAAGGTGTGCGGCAAGAGAAAACGGCAGCATGATCTTGTCAGGGTCATCGGTATAACCGAGGTCTCCATCAGGAACCGATATCGGGAGATGGAGGAACGATTGAACCTGGTAATTCCAGTTGACACCTGAATGGATCATGATGGTTCCAGAGGATACATATCCAGTATGCCAGAGTAATAACTCCTGAATATGTGCCAGTATGAGTTTCCTGGCAATCCTTAAATAGGAACATTGATTTTCAATACACGCATCCAGTATGCAGTGGACATGAGGATCGTACCTCAGGATGAGTATATGAGGGAAATAATTACCGTTATCAACGATCAAAGACTCTATGATTTACTGAACGATCGATTTATGAATTCCGACATTGAGTATGCTACTTCTGAAGAGCTTCAGAATGAAGGGATTTCTGCAGTATTCCATGGTAACGTGCTGCAACCAATGAAGGATAACACTTTTCGAAACCTTCTCGACCTGTCGATCTCCCAACCTGCTTCCATCATTATGTTCCTGAACATGAACGCCTTCATACTCATCACTTCTCAAGCCGGTGAATTGTACATAGCTCTTAGTAATACTGTTTTAACACGTCGGATGCTGGATCATCATGCTTTCATGAAAGAAGATGGAAGAGGCGATCTCATTGCTCTTCTGAAACAATCTT
Organism: uncultured Thermoplasmata archaeon; assembly: GCA_964613025.1. Lineage (GTDB taxonomy): Archaea > Thermoplasmatota > DAOVMN01 > DAOVMN01 > DAOVMN01 > CAZTGJ01. Next base: position 1,789 of record CAZTGJ010000135.1, read on the forward strand.
CAGACAAGGCGAAAGGACATCCAGGGTTTGATTCGCCTTCTGATAGTTCGGTGCCAACTCAAGAGAATGAGAATGCCGACAATCACGTCTATCAATTGATTGGAGACAAACTCGCCTGTCATTTCCAGGAAATTGAGCTGGATTCCTGCAGAGAGAAAGTAGCTATCACCTCAGGTTTCATTGACATGTTCTCTCATGATATTGGGCTACCCCTAACCTCCCTGAAATCAAATATCGAGCACCTTCTGATCGGAGCTGAGGGAACTCTTTCCGAAGAACAGAAATATCTTCTTACCTCCATTCAGGATAGTGTCGAGAGGATCAACGACATGAGAAAGGAAGCTCTAATGCTGAATAAACTCGACAGTGGGAACTTCACTCTCAATAAATCACTTACATCCATTCACTCACTGCTTCAGGATATCATGTTCCGTCTGCAGCCTTTAAGCAACAAAAAGAACCAAACCCTGGAACTGAAAAGTCCTCACTTTTCTGCGGAAATTGACAATAACAAAATACGTCATGTTATTGAAAACTTAGTAACAAATGCCATCAAATACACGCCAAGCAATGGAACGATTATAATAACAGCGGAAAAGGATGAAGATGTATTTCGGATCAGGGTCATCGATAATGGTGCAGGTATTCCCCAAGAGTCAGTAGACCACATCTTCAAACGTTTTACCCGTTTCCACAAGAACATAGCAAACGGAACCGGGCTTGGTCTTGCGATAGCGAAGTCAATGGTAACCATGCATGATGGAAGAATCTGGCATGAACCCCGCACTGGTGGTGGGAGCATATTCATTGTTGAACTCCCGAGGAAATAGTGGTATCATGGAAGCAGATAGTTCATCATCTCATGGACTGAAAATCTCAAAAAAGGGAAGAAAACTCTTTACCCGATCTCAAATCGATGATACGATGCGGTTCTGGAATCCCGGCAAATCAAAATTGGCAGCCCTTATTTTAAAAGAACGTGATTTCAAGCTACCGGAGATGAACACCGTACTCTACCTCGGCGGAGGACATGGTACAACCGTTTCCCACCTCTCAGACCTCACATCCGATGGACGGATATTCGTTGTTGAGTTTGGTATCAGCATGGCTAATATCATTCAGCACTCGAGAGACCGGACTAATATTCTTCCGATTATGGAGGATGCTTCTAATCCCTCAAACTATCGTTTCATCATTCCTCCTGCATCTGTGGATCTGTTATACCAGGATGTGGCCCAACGAGACCAACCGGGAATCCTCATTGCAAATCTCCAGTTCCTGAGACCAGGGGGGAATTTCATCTTTATGGTGAAACTCAGAAGTATTGCGCAGAATCAGGGAGCAGAGGAAATGCGGGATGAGATCCTTTTCCGTCTTGAAAAGACCCGACAGGTGACAATTGATGGAACCTGTGGCCTCGGACCCTATCAAAAGGACCATATAGCGATATACGGAAAGAAAGTGATCTGAGCGTCAATACCCTTATTTGACCAATCTCTCTTTATTCCAGGGTATTACATATTTCTGGATAATGAGTTTGCGGTTATCGAATTGATGCTCCGGGTCCTACCTTCTTCTCTGGGACCACAATGCTCGTATCGCTCGCAAGGATAGCACCATTGGCATATACAACATCTTTTCCTATAACATTTCCGAATTCCTGGGGGAGGGGGGGAAGGAATGAACCGTCATCAAGGATCAGCTTGTTGTTCATGATCTCTTCGATTTTTCGAACAGAGAATGGAATGGCTGCAAATTCATCAATCAATATCTCCCCAAGGATCCCTCCCTCACGTGCGGGATAACCGGTGACCCGAGTACCGGCCGGTAAATGATCGATCGGAGTTAGAAATGAAACGATATCATTGGCGGATGCGGCAAGCATCATCCCCTGGGATAGGACACCACGTAATTTTGCTGGTTTGAGATTGCAGAGAATAATGAGAGAACGTCCTTTCAGTTCATCCGGAGAGTAATGCTTTTTCAATCCGGCAACCAGAGCTCTTGGTGTACCTTCTCCTACATCAATAGAGAGCACGTATAATTTTTCCGCGTCAGGATGATCCTCAACTTCCAGAACATTGCCGACTCGGAGGTCCAGGTTATCGATGGTTAGCGTACGCAGAGGAGTCTGATCTTCTGCATTGATTTTCTTTTTATCTTTCTTTGTGTTCTTCTTGCTCTTTTTTCCTGATTTCCCTTGCGCATCTTCAGGTTCCTTTTTCCTGCCATTTCCGCTTTTCCCCTTCCCCCCACCTTGTAAATCCTTGCTTTCTTTGTCAAGTTCGAGTTGTCTGTAAAGTGGTTTAGGCCGCTGAAGTTCGGCCTCATATTGGTTCTTTGAGAAATCGGTAAAAGCATCGTTCCATTCGGGAGTAGTACTTTCAGGGAAGTTAAGGATCGTATGGAGACGCATCATGGATTCCGGAAGATACGGGTATGTAAAGATACTGAGCGCCTTGACAAGTCGAAGTCCTATGTTCATGACCGTTCCACAATCTTCCCGGTCAGTCTTGATAAGCTTCCACGGCGCACGTTCAACGAGATATCGGTTCCCGTAGGATGCCAGAGCCATGATCTCTTTCAATGCACTCTTGAACTGGCAGCTTTCGATAAGCTCGGAGATCTTTCTCCCCTGGATTTCGATAAGCTCCAGAGCTTCATTATCTTTAGCGTTCTCGGAGTCCCTGTGGGGAATACTGCCGAAGTTGGCCGCAGTGAATGATAGTACCCGATGAATGAAGTTCCCAAAGGTTGCCACAAGTTCGTTGTTCACATGGATTTTGAATTCATGCATGTCAAAATCAACATCACGATTCTCCGGCATGACAATGGAGAGGTAATACCGCACCTCGTCTGAAGTATATTCCTTCATGAATGATGAAACCTCGATCCCGATACCCCCGCTTTTGGTGAACTTTTCTCCTCCAAGCTGAAGATATTCATTTGCAGGAACATCAAAGGGAAGGTTGTATTCCTGACCCTTTCCATCCCCGTATCCTAAAAGCATAGAGGGCCAGATAATGGTGTGAAAGGGAACGTTGTCCTTCCCAAGGAAATAATAACTTCGTACAACGGGGTTCAGCCAGAAATCCTTCCACAAGTACGGTTCTCCTTTTTCCTCCGCCCACTGCTTGGATGCCGAGAAATACCCGATGACTGCATCAAACCACACATAGATCCGTTTTGATTCATATCCCTCCAGAGGAACAGGTACACCCCAGGAAATATCCCTGGTGATTGGCCGGTCCTTCAACCCCTCTAAGACCCAGTTTCTTGTGAAATTCAACACTCTTGATTTCCAGTTGTTCTTATCCTGAAGATAGGAAAGTAATCTGTCGCTGAAGTAGGAAAGCCTGAAAAAGAAGTGCTCGGTCTCCCGTTGAACAGGAATCGAAGCACATATTTTGCAAACAGGAGCGATCAGCTCAATGGCGTTGTAGGTCTTCCCACACTTGTCACATTGATCTCCTCGTGCTTTCTCATGTCCACAGTGAGGACAGTTGCCTGATACATATCGGTCCGGAAGGAATTTTTCACAGGAGGTACAATAAAGCTCTGTCGTGGTTTTCGGAAAAATATATCCCTTGGTGTACAGGGTCAGAAAGAAATCCTGAACAACTGAATAATGATTGGGATGAGTGGTGCGGGTGAAGAGATCGAATTCTATTTTCAGACTTTCCAGATCCCGCAGTGTCTGTCTATGAAAGAAGTCCACAACGTCCTGTGGTGATTTATTCTCCTTCTCTGCTCGGACAGTAATAGGAGTTCCATGCTCATCGGAGCCAGAAACCATGAGTACCCTGTTCCCACATAAACGATGATATCGAGAGAAAATATCAGGGGAAAGAAGGGACCCGGCAACATGCCCAAGATGGAGATTACCATTCGCATAAGGCCATGCAACACCAATGAATATGGTCTGTTTCCGCTCCGATCCGGGGTGATCTGCATGAAGTGTGCTTTCTCCATGGAGTGGGGAAGTGTTCCCCTTTTGATTTTCTGAAGGATCATTATCCTGTTCAATCATGCTTCCAAGGAAAAGGAGGTATCATTTATACTCTTTGCCTGGAATGAAATCCAGGCTTAATGAAAATAAGAAGAACAAAAAATGAGATTTGTTATGAAACTGTGAAAAGGGAAAGAAATAGGCATTCACTATCCGTTGGTTTAGTTGTCTCGACGCTTACAGATGGTTTCACGACCCATCTTCTCCGTGATAATCGATCCATGGGTCACAAGCTTCTTGATGTGATAGTTCAACGCCTGCCTGGACAATCCGATATTTTTTGCGATCTGACTTTGATTAATGCTGGAATGGCTTTGTATCTCCCAGAGAATAAGTTTCTCAACGGAATTTACAAGCTCGACTTTTGTCCCCGCAATGAAGAATCTGCGATATCTGCCATCCCGGATCGATCGTAGATATTTCTCGCGCTCCAGAGTATGAATATGATGCGCCAATACACCATTGGTAAGGCCCAGTGCATTCTTGATTGACAGCAGGTCCATACCGGGTTGACGGGCAATGAGATGATAGATGTTTCCACGGGTCTCATTCTCAAGTACTTTATCGCGTGAGATTCTACTGTACATTGGGACGAGGAAGGGAAGTGCTTTTTTCTGAGGTGGTTTGATAGTAACAATCGATGCAAAGGCCATGAGGAGAACTCCGATCATGGTGGTAGTCAGGAACTGATTGGAACTAACCCTCATATTGCCTGGCTGGGATGGCTGTTGTGACGGATTGAAATATATGATTCGCTCTGCCGGTTGACCAATTATTGATGTAATGATGGCAGTACACGCTTCTCCACTCTGCTTTGTATCATCGGGAACTGCATCATCAATTCTCTCGGAACCCAGACCCAGGGTCGTGGCAAATATTGAAGGTGATGATTCAATGATAGTCGAGGTCTTTTCGGTGAATCCGCCTACACCTGAATGTTCCTCATGAAACGTAAGGTTCTCTGGAATAGTGAGGTCGGATGGATCGGCTATAGTGATGTTTGGAAGGATATCGTCCAAGGGATCGGTAATATTAATAATGTCATCGCCAGGGTTTGTGATATTCAGGTCGATATCCCCTATGCCACTGTCATCTCCGGGATACGTAATATTGAGGTCAATATCCACTATTACGATATCATCAGGATCCACAATATCAGATAATCCCTCACCTGCTTCGGCTCCGGTGAAGCTTGCCAAAAAGACAAGGGAGGCGAGTACAATAATGATTTTGGGAAATCTGATCATTGTTTTCATTGAACTAGTTGAAACTAAAACATTATTTAAATATATTGGTTTCCTTTTTTACATTTTATAAATAATCATTGAAAATTAGGGTATTATGTGTATTCTTCAAAATCATCAAACGATTGTTTGTCTCCATCATCATTTGAATCGCCATCCGATTCCTCAAATGGTTCTTCATCCGAGTCATCAATTGATTTCCCATCAGATTCTTCAATTGGTTCTTCATCCGAGTCATCTTTTGGTTCCTCATCTAATTCACTGTAATTTTCTTTACCGTCATTAACATTATAATCATCACCAATATCCATCTCATTCTGTCTGTCATCGTAAAATCCCTTCGCAATTCTTACGGTTTTCATCACGGTATTACCGGTGCGGTCTCCTGCTGCTATTGATAAGGCTTCCCCAACGCCTCCTCTTTCCCCCACCCCCCCAGTCGTCTCATTATATTCGGCTCGTCTGATCAGTTCGTTGGTGTCGTCCGGAACAACCTTTCTCTCGTCCACTATCTCACCTCTTTCAGAATAGATCCCTGAGCCATCCCTATCGTCATCTAAACTAGTAAACTCCTGTTCCCTATCACGAAAAGATCTAGTGCCGGAAGTATCATCGTTCATCGGTTGCAATTCAATGATCCCCTCAACATTTTTATGATACCTATAGAGATTGTAATGAAACCGTTCGATCTTGTTTTCAACAGCCCTGAGATAGCCGGGATGCCAGATCCCGTAGAGTATGGAGGCAATGAAAAGGGTGGGAAATACATAGAGAAGTATGGTAAAGGTATCCCACATGGTATTCTCAATACCGCCTTTATCAAGGGCTACCTTGGCAAATGACGCCATTGCACCCACTCCTCCCACGGCTCGGAACATTCTCCGAAAGCTCAATCCGAAGGGTTCTAACAACCGGCTTTGAATATCGTATCGCATGAGGGATGAATCTGTTAGCAAACGTATTGGTATAGCGATGAAGGTTACGGTGGGGGGAATGATGAAGAGGAACAGGAAGATCAGATTATTCTCGGTCACAGCTTTTCCGGATTCTGCGATACCCTGGGCAATGAATGAGAGAACAAAAAAAACAACGAGAGTAGGAAAGAGGCTCCATTCAACAGCCATGTAGAGATGATCCAGCATCGAGCCAGGTTCACTTTGAGGAGATTTTATCCTGCAGAGCAGGTCATGTTTTCCATGGAGTAGATCAAATACTGATTTGAAAGCCTCAACCGTAAATTTTGCCACAAATCGCCAGACAATCGCTGTGACGGCCCCAACACAAATGGTTAGAATTACCAGGTATAGAAAGACATCGAATTCATTATGCAGATATTGATACACGTACGAAAGGCCAACACCGATGAGGATGAGGACATGGGAAATGTCCCATTTCAGGGATCGCTGCTTCTTTACTGGCTCATCCGATTGTGGATAGTCCCCATCCTGAATGGACGAAACAGAATCACTCTCTGACTCATACTCATCTGATCCGGCCAGATTGTCTATGTCCTGCATGCAGGTTCGATGGTGGAAGGGGTTATTAAACCTATCCATGGAGAAAATTCATTGTGTTATCCGCCAAAAATTTCGCCAAACATTTTTATTGGATTATTGGCGTTC
>CAZTGJ010000136.1:0-8595 GCA_964613025.1 uncultured Thermoplasmata archaeon
TCAGTAATTGCAAAGGTCGTTGACGTCCGGAAAAAATAATTTTCACCAATCGGCCATCAAATTGACCAATGATCTTGAATAAATACTTTATTATAGACTCAGACACCCCTTAATTGACCAATTTGTTTTGGATCTACGATTGTATACATGGAGTGGTTTTTGAATAGAATTGTCGGGAGTCGACGAACTGGGGTCCCGCGAGAGAGCTGGGTGAGGAGACGACACGATAATCCCACCCAATCCTTATAGATGGATGGGTACATACCAATCAATTATGTCGATTCTTGCCAGACAAAATGAAAAACCATATATACATTTACAAGTTTGGGAATCCCAGTGATGTAGGATTTATTAAATCTGTAAGTGAGTTTCCGTTGTGGAACGCATTCTAGTACAGATTTAAGAACTCCGTGTCACAGCAGATATCAAGTCGCCTGGCTTGACCCAACTGGTGAAATCATGCCCGAAACAACCATTGTCAACTTTGTAGTAACCACATACCTCAGCGAATGGTTCGACCTCGATTACATAAGCTACAATGTGCCGGGTGGGGATTACAATCCCGAAGTGTTCTCCGGGATAACCTATGTGCTTGAGAATCCAAAATGTGCGATACTCATCCTGCGGAACGGGAGGGTGGCGGTTACCGGGGTAAGGGACATGAAGGATGCCAAGTCAGCCCTGGAATACATTGTCGAAATGCTAACATCCGTCGGGGTGACAGTCTACTACAACACCGATATCAAGATCCTGAACATCGTCGGCAGTGTAAACCTCGATGACGAGATCGATCTGCACACATTCTTCAAGAAGCTCAATACACCCAAGGCCGAATTCGACCCCGAGAAGTTCCCTGGGATCGTCTATCATCTGGGTGACAATATTGACATGCTCATCTTCCAGTCCGGCAAGGTGGTCTTTACCGGAGCCCGGACTATGGACAATTTCAATGCGGTTGCAGAGATGGGGAGTGAGCTCATCGAGAGCACCTTATCCAAATCAGCGGCCTGAGTGGAGAGGCATCTGTTTTTCCTTCAATTGTATTGACAGACCATTGTTCCCTGTGTATGGGAGAAATAGTACAATGGATCAATTCGAACGCACGATCGTACTTCAATAATGAATCATAATAACGTATTGCGGCAATGACTCATTGTATAGTAACGGAACATGATACAAAAAGGATAGTAACGCGCAGACAACCAAAACATTGTATCACAGCATACTGACAATAATAGAGCCGCAGCAAAACACCAAACCATAGTAAAGCAAGTGAGTACCAAACAATAGTACTGCACAGAATGCCAAAATAATACCGCAAAATAGTACCACAATATAGTACCGAAAAATTGACTACCAAATAATCTGAGCTGGCTTTCCGATGAAACCGAAATTCCCTATTCTCGACAACCATATGCACCTTGATCCTAAAGGCTACGGCCTTGAAGCTGCGCGCAAGTTCCAGAAGGCAGGCGGGACCCACCTGATTCTTGTTCACAAACCCTACAAGCATATTCCCAGAAGGGATTACGAACGGCAGTTCGGGGTAACTATGCAGCTTGCCGAACAGATCCGGAAAAGTACGAGTATGGAAGTTCATACACTTCTGAGCCCCCATCCAGCAGAACTCACCGGATACCTGAAGAAGCAGTCCCTAACGAAGGCAAAGGAAAGGATTCAGCAGGGGATCGATCTTGCTGCCCGGTACATCAGGGAGGGGATCGCCCTTGGTTTCGGAGAGGCGGGCCGTCCGCATTTTCCGGTGAAGGATAAGGTCTGGGAAGTGGCAAATGATCTTATCTCCTACACTCTCCAGAAGGCGAAGGACCTGGATTGTGCGGTACAGTTCCATACCGAGGGAGGGGAGGGATCCTTTCGGGACATTGCCACCATTGCAACGGAGGTCGGATATCCCCTGAAGCGATGCGTCAAGCACTTTTCGGGCCCCTCGGTTCTGGAGGAAGAGACCTATGGACTCTATCCTTCCATCGTCGCGCGGGAGAATTCAATAAAGAAGGCGATCAAGAAGGGTGACCGATTCCTCATGGAAACCGATTACATCGACGAACGTTCCCGTCCCAATGTCGTACTTCCCCCCACCACAGTTCCTGAACTCACCATAAAGTTTCTGGAATCCGGAATTTTCACCCAGGATGATGTTTTCAAGATCCATCAGGATAATCCCGAAAGGATCTACCATATCGATGTGGATCTTTATTGAATCAGTTGTGTTAACGATCGATCTCAAGATCGATCTCAATACTTATTCTTCAGCAGTCGCCTATCAGACCCTTATTCAAAAATATGCGGGGTAATATTTTTCTAATGTTCACGTGAAAACCCTCTAATTCGTTCAACTAATTTACTACCAGAGGAGATCCCATGATGAGCGCAGTAGAACCAGAAAATAGATTGTTCCGGGAAAAAAGTCCCTATCTTCTGCAGCATGCCGACAATCCCGTACATTGGCTGCCCTGGGGGGAGGAAGCCTTCAAGAAGGCAAGGACCGAGGGCAAACCGATCTTCCTGTCCATTGGATACTCCACCTGTCACTGGTGCCATGTCATGGCCCATGAATCCTTCGAGGATCCAGAAGTTGCGGAACTGCTGAACAGGGATTTCCTTTCCATCAAGGTGGACCGGGAGGAGCGTCCCGACATCGACCATATCTACATGAATGTGTGCCAGACTATGACCGGGAGCGGCGGATGGCCCCTGACCATCATCATGACACCTGACGGAGAACCATTCTTTGCAGGAACCTACATCCCGAAGAGTGGGCGGTTCGGTATGACCGGCCTCCTGGACCTTCTCCCCCGGATAACAGACATCTGGAAGAACAGCAGGGCTCGGGTGAACCACACTGCACGAGAGATCGTTCATCACCTCAATCAGAATGGGATCAGGAGAAAAAGTGGACCGGTGGGTAAATCATTGGAGGATTCAGAGGAGATGGTTCCTGCTGGAATGAGTGAGGCTATTCTTCATCGCACCTATGAGTCGCTGCATGCATCATTTGATGAGGTTCACGGTGGTTTCGGAAAGACCCCGAAATTCCCCTCCCCCCACACCCTCCTTTTCCTGATGAGATACTGGAAGAAAACCGGTGAGTCACGGGCTCTGGAAATGGTGGAACGAACACTCCAGGGTATGAGGGCAGGAGGGATGTACGACCATCTCGGGTTCGGATTCCACCGGTATTCCACGGATGCGGCATGGCGTGTTCCCCACTTCGAGAAAATGCTCTATGATCAGGCACTCCTTTCCATGGCCTATACCAATGCCTACCAGATCACCAGGAAGGGTGAATACAAGGAGACCGTGAAGGAGATATTCGCCTACGTTTTCAGGGTCATGACCTCTCTCCATGGAGCATTCTATTCTGCCGAGGACGCGGACAGTCAGGGGGAGGAGGGGACTTTTTATCTCTGGACCACGGATGAGATCCGGAAAGAGCTGGACCCAAAGGAAGCGGAACTGGTATTCGAGCTCTTTTCCATACGAGAGAACGGAAATTTCCATGACCCCCATGCTCCAGAAACCAATGCAGGAAAGAACATCCTGCACCTTCCCACCCACATCACTCGACTCCTTAGAGAAACGGATGTGGATGTAGCAGCAACAGAACTTAGGAAATCCATAGGATCTTTGCGAGAGAAGCTCTTCAACATCCGCGAAGGAAGGGAGCATCCGTTCAGGGACGACAAGATCCTCACCGACTGGAACGGGCTTATGATCGCCTCTCTTGCCCGGGCCGCAAGGATTCTGGGAGAACCGGAATACGAGAAGGCCGCTGTACGGGCTGTTGAATTCATTTGGGAATATTTTTGGGACGATGATAATTTACCGGGGGAAGGGGGGGAGGGGGAGCTTCTCCATCGGTTTAGAGACGGGGAGGCGGCGATCCAGGGAAATCTCGATGACTATTCCTTCCTTATCTGGGGATTTATCGAACTTTATCTCACCACATTCGAATCTCACTATCTCGAAAGGGCACTCCAGCTCAATACCATACTGATGGAGAGGTTCTGGGATGGGGAGGAAGGAGGATTCTTTTTTACTTCCGACCGTGGGGAAAGGCTTATTGCCCGGCGGAAGGAGTTCTATGACGGTGCGGTTCCCTCTGGGAATTCAGTAGCTGTGATGAACCTGATCATGCTGGGAAGGATTCTCGGAAACCCGGAGTTGGAAGAACAGGCAAATAAGATTATTAGGTCGATCTCCGGAGAAATAGACCGGTATCCTACTGGGTATGCCCACATGATCTCAGGGATTGAATCTGCATTGGGTATACCGATCGAAGCTGTGATCACCGGGAAAAGCATGGAAGAGGATTCATGGAACATGATCCGGGCTCTATGGGACCGCTATCTTCCCAACACGTTGGCCATATTGAATTCAGTTGACGAAGCCTCAAAGGATATCCGTGCGATCGCTGAATATCTGGAGGAGTATTCCATGGTGGACGGGAAAGCAACTGCGTATGTATGCAAAGGGTATAGTTGCATGAAACCCACTACTGAGAAATCCGAAATGATTCATTTGGTTAATCAGGACGTGGATCATGATCAGGACCACAATCAGGATCCGAATTACGATCAGGGGTGACGGATCATCTCCTCCACCGCCCTTCTTTTAGGTGCCGACGGGAGCCTTGTTGGAAAGCCAACCGGTGTTATGGTGGCAATGTAGTGGTCTGAAGGAATACCCAGCCTGTCTTTCACATCATCCCGATCCATGGCAGCAATCCAGCACGTCCCGATCCCTACGTTCCAGCAGGAAAGGAGAAAATGATAGGCGCCGATGCATCCATCCTGGATCGGCCTTCGTGTTCTTTCAGGGTCTGAAATGATGGCTACGGCAATGGCCCCTTTTCCAATGGGTGAACTGCTGCTTCCCCTTCGCGAGGCAAGGAAATCCAGAGTTTCCCTGTCCCGGATCACCTGGTAATAGTAGGATTCGGAGTTGCAGGAGGTCGGAGCAAACCGGCAGGTCCGGAAGATCGAGGTGAGAAGCTCATCCGGTATCTCCCTTTCCTGGAAATCCCGGACACTTCTTCTCGTTATGAGCAGCTCCCCCCCGCTGGGATGGACCAGTTCCGGCCCATTGAAGGATTGGAACTCAATGCTCCTCCCCTCCGGGTCCCTGGCAAAGAAATGGTAGATGGCATATTTCTCATTGGTTTTCGGTCCCTCATCCGCAAGGTCCCTGAACTGATGGTACTTCTGGTCCACTTCCTGTCTGGTCGGATAGAAGAAGGTGAGCATACCTCCGGTCTCACACGTTTCCCGCTGGCAGAAGCCGAAGAGCATATTCCCATGTTCAAGAATCGTGCAGTCCGCTTGTTTCAGCCAGATCCTCGCTCCCACCTCTCCCACATAAAAGTCTACGATCTCCTCAAGCTTTTTAGTTCCCAGGAAAATGATTCCGGACATGCATAGAGATGTGTGTTCCCTGTGAAAAACCTTCCTTCCCCCTAACCCGCTTTTCCCCATGTCTTCCCCCTCCAATTGCTGGCCCCCTAACTCTTTTTACCCCATTTTCCCCCCTCCCCCCCTTTTGTACTACGTGCACCTATACTAAGACCGGGATTGTGCGATGGTAGATGATCATTTTATTTTCGTAGGAGCACACCAGGGGATACACCTCAACCCCTTTCTCCATAGCGGTGTAGAAAGCTTCCGCAAACTTCAGGTCCGTTTCCTGATTGGGCTGGAACCATTGTGAGTCCTTCCGGAAAACAAGGATGATAACTGCCGTCCTCATGCCCTCCTCTTTCAACCGGGTCAGGGTTTCGAGATGGCGTTTTCCCCTCTCAGTTGGAGCATCCGGGAAGAGAGCGATCCCATCCTGTGTCAGGGTGCATCCCTTCACCTCCACCATGATCTGATCATTATTTTTAGTGGTCACAAGAAAATCCATTCTGCTCCTTCCCACCTTCACCTCACTCTTTATCTCCACCAGTTCTCCGAACGGACATATGTCCTTATTGGAGAGGATCGATTCCGTGATCGCCCGGTGGTATCCCGAGTGGACCAGGATCCACTGATCCTCCCATCGAGCCGCGATAAGGTCCCACTTCGTCTTTCTCGTTTCTTTATCCTCTCGCTTCAGAAGTACACGATTACCCGGAAAGAGGAGCTCGGTGAGCCTCCCCGGGTCATGGACATGGATCCGTTCCTCCTTCAGGTCCAGTTCCGGAATATCCACGATCCCCACGAACCGATTCGGCCGTTCCCGGAATATCGCCCCCATGTCCCATGAAATATCTGTGATGATTGAACTCATTCTTCCCACTCTCATCATTTGCTGTTTTACGGATTCAGAAACCATTTTTCATTAAAACGTTTCATCTAGAGGAGAGCTTCGATGATCCTTTGGATCGGCTCCCATTTATCCATTGTATAGAAATGAATGCAGGGAACATGGTCCATAAGTCCTTTGCACTGGCTGATTGAATGCTCTATCCCAAGCTCAAGTATCTCACTGGCATCGTCCTTGTTCTCCTGCACTTTCTTCTCGAAAGCAGCAGGGATGGAGGCTCCGCACATCTTCTGCACGATGACCAGCGATTTGATATCCGTAACAGGCATGATCCCGGGAAGGATTGGGATATCGATCCCCGCATTCCTGGATCGTTTAATAAAGTCAAAGTACCACTGGTTCTCCAGGAAAAGCTGGGAGACCGAAAAGGATGCGCCCCTTCTCACCTTCCTTCCGAAGTTATCGAGATCCCGTTTGAGATCCCGCTCACCGCATTCAGTAACACACTCCTGATGTCCCTCCGGATATCCGGCAACCCCGATGCAGAACTTGTGCTCATGCTTTTTTATCTCACGAACCAGGTCCGATGCGAATTCCAGGGTATCGGGCTGATGGACATATCCCTTGGGCATGTCTCCCCTGAGGGCCAGAATGTTGTCGATGTTGAAATATTCAAGCACATCCAGAGTTCGACCCAATTCCTCTCTGGGCATGGCAATGCAGGTGAGATGGGCAACGGCTTCCACCTTGAACCGCTGTTTGATGATAGCTGCGATGGGGATGGAGGTAGCTCTGGTCTTGCCTTCAGGATTGTAGGTGACGCTGATGAAGGCAGGATCGTATCTTCTGAGCTGTTCAACGGTGTCGAAGATGGCAGAGAGGTGTTTCTGGATGGAGCGGGCGTTGGGGGTGGAAGCGGCTTTTGGTGGATATATCTCGAGAGAGAATCGGGTTTCGCTCTCCTGCTTCAGAATATCACTAACGTACATTGATAGTATAGATTTCCGTGATGCATTTAATACTTTTGATAGGGAGCACTGGTTAGATGATGTATTGGATGTATTGATGGTGGATGGGGGAGGGAGGCAGACAGATGGAAGAAGCACGAGAGTAATGGAGTGGATACAGGAACCGTTGAATGAGAGGACCAGAAAGCATATTAATGAATCCACCTGAGAGATTTGATGTGAGCTATGTGATATTTGAAAATGTGAACGCGGAACAGTGGTGATAGTGTGCGCTGGACAAAGTTTGGGATGATCGGTCTTGTGGTCATGTCGGTTATGGCGTCAACGGGATGCGTGTACGACGAATGCAAGGGCAGGGACGTGGAACTGGAGCTACAAGCTGTTCATGAATGGGGTGTGTTCCTACAGGTGTATGGGGATGGTAATCGAACGATTGCAGGAGGCCCACATTCGGGAACTCCTCCCGAGCCCATCGTTGTAGAGCAGGAGGATTCGAAACCTGTGATCTATTTCCATGGGGACGGTATTGGGAATGTTTCTGTCCTGGTTCAGACAAATGCCACCGGGATCATAACTATTCCCCAGGCCGGAGTATCCGACGGGGATATCCGGTGGAACGTGACCGTTGCAGGTGACATCGAGGACAATGATACGAATGCAATAGTCCGAATATCTGATGAGGAGAGATATGAATATCTGTTCTACGAAGGGAACGAACTCCATACTCAGGATGTGCTGGCAGAGGTAGAACGTGATGGAGATACCTTGACGTTCAATGTTACCAATATAGGTGAATATCCGATACAGGACGTGTATTTCTCATATGTTCCTGCGGAGAATACCGAAGATGAAAATGACAGTGGGGGGGAAGGGGGAAGAGGAGGAGAAGAAGGAGAGGTTGAAGGAGAGGTTGAAGGAGGAGCTGAAGGAGACGAGAGATCCGTTGTGATTATTCACATCCCCGAGCTCAATCCCTTCGAGAACCAGATCATCGAGACCAATGTTACGAATCTTACGGACACTTCCGAGGTCAGGAAATCATTGAAAGGAGATATTGTGGGGCGTGGATTGACAAAATCTGAGAGCGAGGACCTTCTGGAATTCTGGGTGGATGGCATAGAGGATGGTGCAGGGTTGAAGGCGGAAAGGAGGTTCTTCCAAAGTGAACAGAATGAGAGTGCAGGCCTGTTGTACTTCCTTCTCCAATCCGAGTATGATCGCATGCTGCCGCTAACCGTGGAACCGGTTCCTCCAATGATCGCCAGGGTGGGTATTGTCTTCATCTCCGGGGTCCCGGTTTTAGCCGATTATTAGCTTGTAGGGATTTGCAATAATTGAATCCGCGCATTTTTCTCCCCAGAAA
>CAZTGJ010000137.1:0-8521 GCA_964613025.1 uncultured Thermoplasmata archaeon
GGGTGCAATGTTCGCAATACTTCCAGAAAAACAGCATTTTGAAACAAACTGCTTATACCATGAAATTAATCATGTGTAATAAAGTGAAAAAGCAATTATAGAGGTGAAAATAATGACAAGAGAAGAACCATTATTCGATTATGAGTTGAATTGCTCGGGCGTAGATATTGGTACCACTCTGAGGTTGATTATCGATGAAGCTCACCGAATGGAGAAGTATTATGTTCTCAAGGTTGTCAGTGAAGATCCAGAACCCCAGGAGTCAATACCTTATTGGTGTAAGGGAAGATATTCCCATATTGCTATGTGGTTCAGGGAGATACAAGAACGTCATTTTAAGTATTTTCATTACATCCTGAAGATAAAAGATGAAGTCCAGCTCCCACCCGAGGAGATGATCCCAGCTATTCATGAGAGTGATTTGGATAATCCGGAAAGGGTCTTAAAAACTATCAATTCCAATGACATCATCTGTATTGAAATCCCTTGGGATGAACTACTCCCCAGAATTCGTGAAAGATTGGATAAAGAGCAGATACCAGCTTTTCAATGGATCTCAGTCAAAGATGCGAGTGCTAACGTATTAAGGGGATATATTATCAAACCTCAATTTGGTGAAGAGATGAGTGCATAACTCTGATTATTACATTGACCAATCAAAATATCTTGTAGATCCCAAATAATGGAATCTTCATACCAAATGAGTTATATAGAAGGGGTTCTATTCGATTTTTCGACTGGACTTTTTTGTCCAATCAATGACTACTACGAGGCAATACCATGATACCAGAACCGGAAATAAGCGGGGGGGCGGGGCCCGGTGAGGGGGAACCGCCGGAGGAAGTCCCCAATGACTCTGTCGAAGCTCCAGAACCAGAATTCGATGACATTCTTGATTGCTGTGGATATTCATGTTCCCAGGTGATCGAGAAGCTTCAACATAAACTTGAAGAAATGCAACGATTCACTGTATTGAAGCTGGCAGTCGATGATCTGGATACGAGGACACTAATCCCCGAATGGTGCGAAAATAATTATGAACAGCATAAGGAACTTCTGGAAAAGATCGCGGAAAACACCGGATTGACCACACTCTATCACTACATCATGAAAATGTGATCAAGGTCCTTGACCATCGGCATAATCGCCATTTCAACTTTTGTAAGCCGCTAGTCGATCTTTCAAGCGACACATCAATCAATCAATTTTGTAGATCTCCAGCCCCGCCTTTTCCAAACACTCCGGATACTCCCGTATTGCATTCCTGTCCCAATCCTTGACCTCTTCAGGGAGATCGTTCCATGGTACGATGTAGGGACTTATCTTTTCCCTGGGATTCCGCTCCGGACCATACTGCCATCCGCTCCTCAGCCGTTCAACGATCCAGCGTCCATGCTCCATCTCCCCCATTCTCTCGACTTCGTCGTCCGGAAAGACCGGACATCTGATAATTCCCTCCGCCTCCCTGATCTCCCAACCCTCGGAGCGGAGTATCTTTTCCGCATAGTTGGCCTGAGCCCGATTGGAATCCCTGAAATCCGTTCCGAGCTCCTTCCACGGCATCATCACCGGATCGATGTTCTTGTACCGGTTCTCCTTAAGGAACTTCTCATGGATGATCTTCCCCACCCTCTCGAGCTGTTCCGCATTCAGTTCCGAGGGACCAGGATTGACGAATGCTCTCAACGTCATCTTGTCCCGCGGCAGCAGAATGAGGTTCAGTGGCTTCCACCAATCGGTATCTATCTGAATTTCTCCCGCACTACGCCCACTGGACTTCACGATGCCCACTGTGGCACCCAGGGCCAGTGCCATCCGGTATTCGAATGCCGAGATAGACCCCCCGTTTATCCCCAATAATCTGACGTTTGATGGTTTGATACCTGCAGCAAGCATATCGATCCACGCCTGTATCGGTTCAAGAGGTGTGAAACCAGTGGTCTCTCTTGAATCCCCATTCTCCCGATGAATATCTTTTGACTTAACTGATCGGTAGCTTACGTGGATCCTGTTCTGTGGAGGGCAGGTTGACGGGACATATCCTATCTTCTCGAAATCGTATCCCGTGCATGGGCTGATATCTCCCATGATGCCACTTATCCCCGCATCCGTCCCCCCCCGATTATAGTCCCGCTGTAACATTCGAATGCGGTCTCCAGCTCAGACCGATAGCTCTCCATCTCCTCCTGAACTTCCGCTGTGCATCCTCCGGCGACCAGAATGAACGGTTCGATCCTAATCCTCATGTCATGGACGGTGATATCTGTCAGGTATTTCTCAATGGTAGTGGTCACATTCTTCCCCAATTCCTCTGGCGATCCTATCATCGTGTGAAGAGTCTCGTTTCCTTCGCAATTTTCGTTTTTCAAGGAGGTCGATCCGAACTGGTTCGACTGCTCGATCTGCCGATCGACACACTCCTTCAAATGATGGAGTTTGGCAACAACCGAAACTTTCAGAAACCGTTGAACCGCTTCCACTGCCCAATCCAGATGGTGGAGTTCATTCATAGTCCTGAGAGAGGTGAGGATGGGCTCTTCAAAGGATTGCACTGACTTCAATGCCATCTCGATGGGAAGGGTGCTGTTGCTTAGTGAGACTGCCTTCGTAAACGCGGTAAGACTCTCATACGGGCGGTTCAGCAGCAGCATGAACTTGCCAATATCGAAGTAGGCCCAGGGCAGATACACCTTTGCCGAGGCCAGCTCGCGGCAGCGTTCCACCGCAGCCTCAAGACTAGGGTACATCAACGGTATGAAATCGATGTTTCCGGTAAACCTCAATCTGCATTCTAGATAACTCCCGAGGATGTGAGGGTCGGAAGGCTTGAGTCGGAATGCCCGTTCGTACTTATCAAGTGCTATCTTGTTATCTTCATCCAACCACGTATCTCCCAGTGCACACCATGCATCGGCATCCCGGGGGTCGAGCTGGACCGCAGATTCAAGGTTATCCCTGCCATCGGTTTTCCTCCCATTTTCCGAACTCTTGCATTTTGCGATCCCGAGATTTCTCAGGATGAAGGATTTATCCCATGTCTCGAAAGGTTCGAGTACTTCGATTGCCTTTTCCCAGTCCTCCATGGCAAGAGCAAGCTGGGCGATCTTGTTGGCCAACTGAGCGTTTCCCTTGTCATAGCTCAGCACCAGCTCCCACTTCCCGATCTCCTCAAGGATCTGTTCCCTGGACAAATACGCTCCATAATTGAGCTTGAACCGATCGATCCCCTTAACCGCATTCCCGAATGCCTGATCTGCGTCCTCCAGAAGGGCGGCCACCCGGGCGAGTTCCCTGCGGAAATGTTCAGGAGTATCGAATTCACTTTTATAGAATCGATCGTGGCTGACCATTGCCCAAGCATGCTGTAGCAGGGTTCTGATCTGGATCTCTGCTTTCAGACCCCCGATGAATTTCAGGAGGTCGATCCCCTGATACTCTTCCTCCTTTTCCATATCCTCGATGATCGAAAGTGCATCCGGCATGTCTTTCTGAAGCTGGACCACAAAGTGTACCGAGCGATACCCGAATTCTTCTGCTTTGAGAAGGCTTCTCACATCAAGACTGTTTTCCTCGTCCACCCGGAAATTCCTTCGTATGAACTGGCGGATCGTATCCGCTTCATCCTGGGTGTTGGTGATGATCCGGACACCGCAAAGGTCGGTCAATTGGTGGACCGGATCGCCATACTTGTCAGACTTCCTGATGATCTTCTCGGCAAAACTCGGAATGGTTTTCGTTCGGGCCATGACGATGCCCAGGATCTCATATTTTTCACATGCTTCCTTCAGGATTCTCTCCAGAACCTCTGAGTACCGCAGATACCTGGGGAATTCCTGATTCGAATAGATATCAACCTGATTTTCAAGCCACGTATGATCCACGCTCATGTTCTACTCCTCTGTAGGTTCGGGGGTTGACGATGTGGACGAAGTCCAAAACGATCGTCTGAGTGGGTTCCCGTTCTGCTGATGAGAACCCTTTACGGGAAATCGTTTTTCCGCTTTCCCTTTGGTGAGGAGGGAGTCATGTACTATTAAATTCTTTTGATGATCATACATTATTGTCCAATCACTTCATTGTATTCTTCATCACGGCCTCTTATGCATTCAGACAATTCCTTCCCCTTTGAGTCAGGCCCTCCCATCACTCATGCATTCCGACAATTCTTCCCCTTGGGTCAGGCTCCTTCAGTATACATGCATTTCCGACAATTCCCATCCCTAAAGTCTGGTTTCCCCATAACACATGTAATCCCTACAATTCCTTCCCCTTGGGTCCGGTTCTCCTATCACTCATGCATTCCCTACAATTCCTTCTCCTTGGGTCCTGTTTCATCCCCACCCTTCATGCATTCTACACACATCCCCTTCCATACACTACCCATATGTTCCCAGCAGATCTTTCGGCTGCATCGGTCACATGAGAAGAGAGCCAACGTAGGACAGCGACCGCATCGATATTTCAGGGGGTAGGTGTATAGGCCCACAAGTCTCCTGTCGAGTTTCTGAGAAATGAACTCGAAGGGTGAGATCTCCTTCATCCAGATGATCAGAAAAATAGTGAGCATGGAAACGATTGCGGTTAAAGGATTAATGATGCTGTACATTGTATAGTAGGATAGGTACCCGGCTGAAGAAACTTCTATGGAGGAAAGAGGATAGAGCAGAGGGATGGGCCAGTTCGACCCGAAATAATCTGCGAGAATGTGGAGGGAAAAGGCAGCCATACAACCGAAGAACACCGGGAACCTTTGTTTCGCTTTTGCGGAAAACAGGAGGGCAAGCGGAATTCCGAAAAGGAAGGAATGCCCGATGGTATGATGGTATTCGTAGAACAGCTCTTCGTTCACCAGGAGAAGGATAGCATCAATATCCGGAATCACACCTGCGATCACCACGAGTCGTCGGTCTTTGACATCTTTGATTAACAGAACAGCAACGATCCAGGCTATCATTCCATGTACTATAGGACTCATATCTTGACACCGTGGATCGATTCATCTACAATGTCATTTATTAACACTATTGGTCCACGTTTCAAAATACCCTGGGGAAAGGTTAGAGGATATTCGTACAATCAAGTGGGGTAATACCAAATTGTCTGGAAGGAGTTACTCTTCGATCTCGATCTTCTTCCCCTTTTCCGAATCCTTGCCATGCCCTTCGCAGCACTCTTCATCATCATTTGGGGAGATCCGGTCTCTTACGACTCCCATGGATTCCTTCACTTTATCAGTGGTGAAACTGACACCCTTCATGGTTGTGTCCTGGACTTTATTCGCGGTATCCTTGATCTCCTTGCCGATGGAGGATTCCATGACCTTTTCCGTGGATTCATTGTACGCTTTCATGGTGGCGTCCTGGACCTTGCCTGCTGTTTCCATGATCCCCTTTCCAGCGGAGGATTCCCTGAACTTATCCGTGGTTTCGTTGTACGCCTTCATGGTTGTATCTTCAACACGGTCCGCAGTCTGCATGATCCCCTTTCCGATGGATGATTCCTGTACTGTTTCTGCAGTAGTTTTGATGGTATCAACAGATTTCTGTACCGTACTCATGGTCAGACGTTCAAGCCTGCCCAAGGTGGATTCATCCTTCACATCCGGGCTCTTCATGTACTCGAAGGCCATGAGCTCGAAAGCATGAGACACATCTGCGAACTGTTTATTTTCAATGCCTTTTTTGATAAAATCCATGATCTCATTTGATATACGAATTCCGATCGTTTCTTTGGTCATGATGGTTCAGACTAGAACTTATTAATGATATTTTCGATTCAATGCACATACTATTTTCAGGTTTCCTTGGATGGGTCAGGTATGGTGTAAGGTGTGGGGGGAATGAAACAAGAGTCTTATCCACTGTGGGTTGTAATTTATTCAATGCCGTATCATCCCTGAGAATTGTTCAATCCTGCAGAGCAAGCTCCAGAGCAGCCTGTGCGTGGATCATCGTTGTGTCAAACAGAGGCATCGAGCTGTCATCCTGTTTCACGAGAAGCGGGATCTCGGTGCAGCCAAGGATCACCCCTTCCCCACCTCTTCCCCCGATGTTCTGAATAATTCGCAGATACTCCTGCTTCGAACCCTCTTTGATCACACCATGGCACAGCTCGTCATAGATGATCCTGTGGACTCGTTCCCTATCCTCCTGATCCGGGACGATGGTTTCTATTCCGTGTATGTCCCTCAATCGCTTCCTGTAGAACTCATCCTCCATGGTGAACCGCGTCCCCAGGAGCCCAACCGTTGATAATTCCCTGTCCTTTATTGCTTCAGCAACCGCATCCACTATGTGGAGGACGGGAACTCTTACCGCCTCCTGAACTTCCCCATAGAGTTTGTGCATAGTATTGGCACAGATGAGGATGATCTCCGCCCCCCCCTGCTCCAACCTTCCAGCGGTTTCCACAAGGATCCTTCCGGCGTCCTCCCAGTTTCCCTCGTGCTGATAGCGTTCCAGTTCCGCAAAGTCGAAGGAGTGGAGCACAATCTTAGCCGAGTGATGCCCCCCGAGTCTTTCCCGGACCATCTCATTGAGTATGCGATAGTACTCGGCAGATGATTCCCAGCTCATCCCTCCTATGAGACCGATGGTTTTCATGAGGGACCCATTGAAATGGACCTATAAATACCTAGCTGTCGTGATGAACATGGGTCCCGTGAAGACTGTCATCCCATTACCCACCGTATCCAATGACCGATTCATTGATCTTTCCAGTCGGGAAGTCCATAGTACACCAGTTCTCCTCTCAGCTTGTTGAACCGGAACCCGTCCACACAGTAATCCCCCTTGAGCTCGTCAGAACTCCGGCTTCCGTAACACTCTGTTTTTGAGCCAAGGAAGCAGGGCAGGACCGTAGAAACGATGAGATCCGCCTCCTGATGGTTGATAAAAGAAGAGATGATCTCCTGGGGTGCTTCCACCACTACCGAACGGACACCCACTTCTTTAAGAATCCTCATGAACACTGTGAGATCAAAATCATATCCCTGATCCATAATGGGCAGGACCAGGATGTTCCGGGAGGTGAATCCCGAATAATCCTGATCGGGATCGGTTTTCGCAGTCAGGATGATGGCTCTGGGGTTCCGCTCTTTTTCCGGATCGGATCCTGGTACGGTCAGATCGTCAGGTGAAGTAGTACCTTCAACGTCCATGAGAACGGGAAGGGCATCGAATCCTTCCGGGAAGAGCTCCTCCAGCGCTGGGTATAGTGAGAGGTATGTTGCACTGTCGCTGATGATCGCATCATGAAGCTGCCGCAGTTGTCCCTTGAGGAGGAGATTTTCACGCATCCCCCCGATGAAGTTCGGATCGGGATTCGCCATACACCCTTCGAGCCCCTGGAAATAGCTCAGGGTCGTGAATACCTTGGTTTCAGGTTGCGTTTCAATTGATGGGGCTTGATCACCGCCTGTTCTATTCTCATCTCCCAAGGCATTCTCAAGGTTCCTTTTCACATACCTGAGGATCTCCTCTCTTTCCGGGGTGCTGGGGGAGAGATGGTTGAAATCGATCTTGTGGTCCATGCGGGTGACCTTTGTCTCCAGGTAGCGGACGTTCTCCTCGGTGACCGGGGGCGGGAGGGGGAGGCGAGATTCCACATTGATGCCATATTCCCCCAGAGAGTTCACTTTGGCGGGGTTGTTGGAAAGGAGCTGGATCGAGCCGATCCCCAGGTCTTCCAGAATGTGAGCGGCGATATCATACTCCCGTTCCTCTCCCTTATACCCAAGCTCTAGATTGGCATCCACCGTATCAAAACCCTGGTCCTGAAGATTGTAGGCCTTGAGCTTCTCTGCCAGTCCGATCCCCCGTCCCTCCTGCCGCAGATAGATGACCAGCCCGGTTCCCTCTTCCTCGATCATCTTCATGGACTGCCTTAACTGGGGGCCGCAGTCGCAGCGCATGGAACCGAAGAGATCCCCGGTCAGACATTCCGAGTGGATCCTTGTCAGGACATTGGTTTTCCCACGGAGCTCCCCCTTTACCAGGGCAAGATGCTCCTTCCCCTCAATGTCATGATAGAGGTGGAGATGGAAGTTCCCGATCTCGACGAGGAGACGGACTCCTACGATGTGCTCGATGATGGGATTTCCTTTGATTGACTCTTGGAGGGAGTCAGTGATGTCATCGAGGTTATTGGTTATTGGGTCAGATGAAGATGGGGATGTATTTTCCGGGCTCATGGTATCATCCGTGGTCTCAGGTTTCCCTGGGGCGATGGGGGAAGGAGTTGGGTTATTTAATTTTTATTGATTTATCTTCTTGGTGGCTGGGGGGGAGCAGGGGGGTGGGGGAAGAAGAAGGGGCAAGGAGAGTAGGCAGGGTGGTAGAACGCAGGAATAGCAGCATACAACTTCACCAAAGCAAACATCCAACCATACAATCCAAGCATACAATCCCATCAATGAAAAATCCGCACAATCCGCCTTATCGATTGCTACGCAATCAACTGGAACTTGGACAAGTCCTCATTCCTTATCGAGTACTTCGTACTCAACCTGCCCTCTCACCTT
>CAZTGJ010000138.1:0-8513 GCA_964613025.1 uncultured Thermoplasmata archaeon
ACTTACTTACTTACTTACTTACTTACTTACTTACTTACTTACTTACTTACTTACTTTATTGTTAAAAACCATACATGCCCATCATGGCCGGACCCAGGTTAGCTCCAGAAACTCGCTACCCTCCACCATTTCCGGATTCGTGAATATAATCTTCTTCTTCACCCCATGGGCCACTCGTATCCCACGACTGATCTCCTGCCAGTCCACCTTCGCTCCTTCCGCAATAACATGCACCAGGAAATCAGCATGGGACCGATCGGGATCCCCACTATATGCTCTAAAGTGAGTACCATATTTGAATCCGGTTTTCACCCGGATCCCCCGATCCCGAAGCAGGCGGAAAATTGGATACCGCAGCTCAATATCGGACTGAGCTTCTCCTGCGCGCCGATGAAGCTCCTCCCGGGAGGTCTCTCCAAGATCAAGGAGCCCTTTGTCGAACAGATATATCGCTTCGATGAACGAGAGATGGAGCATACTGCCCATGACCTGACCGAAGAAACCATCCTTTGCCAACAGTTTTCCTTCGTCTCCCAGGGGAACAAGGACCCGGCTTTGACCTATCTTTCCATTGACCATTATAGTGTGTAACAGTTCACAGTCCCCTTCCGGCACCGCAGCTTTCAGGGAATAGAACGTGACATCCCCATCCTCGTCAACCACCCCAAGCAGCCCCTCCACTCCGCGTTTTACGCACTCTCGGGAAAAAACGACAAACCGGTCGATAAGGAATTCATCTCTCTCGGATATGGGAAGGACATGCATGAATGCCGGAACCGATGGTCTGGATCCCCGGGGAAGGAGCCGGTAAGGTTCCCTGACTCCCCGGAGGGGGGGTGCGGATGATTTGGATTCTCGCATTCCCTCCGGTCGATCCTCCTCGAAATGGCTGTCCGGGATCTTAACAATAAACCCCCTCAGCTTCAGTATGCGATAGACGAGATAATGCACCTCAAAATCGGGAATGAATTTTCCGGAGTAATGAAAGAGATCCACCAGACTTTCGATTCCCTCTATCTCGAATCCTTTCTCATCCATGAGGAAGGCAGCCTCAATTAGACCGATCTTCAGGCTCCCCCCGGAAAGGGGGGTTCCCGGATATCCCCTGTTATGAATCCGGTTGGCCTCCCGTTCGTCTTCAATGAACACAATCGCTCCACGGAGTTTTCCGGGCATCTCCTCACATTCCCCGGATCATATCATCCGCTGATTGACCTCGATGTTAATGAGGTCGCTGAAGTCTTCATTATCATGGAGCGCTTCACGCACGTCTTCCAGAGAGGCTGCGAGATTTATCTCCTTGGTCCTCCCGTATCTCCCCTTGGAAATGACAAGACTTCGGGCGATGCCGAGCATGTCAAGTTCCGAGATAAGATCGCTCACTCTTCGCTGGGTCAAAGGAGATTTCAGGAGCAGATCACAGATCTTGCCGTATACATCGTACACCTCGCCGGTGCTCACCTTTCTGAAACCCTTTCGGGCGTGGGCATAGACGGAGAGTAGCACAGCCTTGCTGTGGAATGATAAGCCCCGGATCACGCCGGTGGTCTTGCTCGTCTCTATGGCCTTATGGGCGATGGTGACATGATCGTCGAGTACTGTATCCGATCCGATTCTTTCCGCGATCTCTCCTGCTTTTCTGAGGAGTTCCAGAGCGATCCGTGCATCCCCATGCTCCTGGGCTGCGATTGCGGAGCATCGGGAAATGACACCATCGTCAAGTGATCCGTCCATGAAGCAGTATTTGGCACGATGCTGAAGGATATCCCTGAGATGCTGTGCATTGTATGCTTCAAAGTAGACATCCTCGGGGGTAAGGGTACTGCGGACACTGGGATTCAGGATGTTCCACATCTGGGGATTGTTTGTGATGGAGATGATAGTAAGCCGGGATTGGGTGAGATCCGAATTGATACGGGAGAGGAGATAGAGGGCTTCGTCACCGCTTTTTTCCACCAGGGCATTCACTTCGTCGAGAACAAGAACGATGGTGGATCCGACGCGGTCGATATTCCGTACTAGCTGTCCGTACACGCGCTCTGTGGGCCAACCCGATGGAATGTTCTCACCTTCGTGGGAAAGGTCGTTCCCGATCTTGGAGAGGAGGGTGTATTTCGTATCATGGAGCCTGCAGTTCACATAGAGGATGCGCATGGGTCTGAGTCCCTGCTCGATCATGATAGATTCGACCTCTTTTACCTGGCGGCCCACATTCAGAACTACCGCAGTCTTCCCGGTGCCGGTGGTTCCGTATATAAAAATGTTCGAGGGTTGTCCTCCGTGCATGGCTGTGGAAAGAATGGAAACGATCTGGTGGAGCTCCTTTTCACGGTGTGGGAGTTCTTCGGGGATATACTCAGATCTGAGGAGATCCCTATTCTCGTTCCTGAAGATCTTCCCTTTGCGAAGCTCCCGCTCATGGATGGTCCGCATAAAAAGATTTGCAGAAACGGATCGTTCCTGATACTCGGACTTGTCGTCCTCTGATTCCTGACTATCAAGCTTCTCGACAGGTTCTTGTTTCAATTTCGTATTCACGCTTTTCACCCTGCTCTCTCTCTTTTCAGACCGATGGCTCTTCACGATTGGAATTGGGGAAATGGTATTCCGTGATCCCGTGTATGTGGGAGGAATGGGATCCGAAATGCCCCTTTCTTTTCAAGGGGCGAACGAACTCCTCATGCGGAAATTGCTCCCGCTCATGATGTCGTAATTTGGCATCGTGTTTTGCCAATCTGTACCCTCCTATATCCCTAAACCGTGCTTCGAAATATGAAATGAAATTTAGCGCCTAAGCTGACGCTCGAAAGTTTTTTATGCAAACGATTATGTTACCTCTTACCCAGATATTCAGCATAGTTTGATAGGGGTGCGGTCGGAATTATTGGATTCACGTTCTTGTTATTAATGATTTTGGATGCCCTTTCTCAGGGGGTTTATAACCCCCAAAAATCTCACCTAAATACCCTATATAATACTTTATAATCCCCCCCATTTTCCCCACCATGGGATGGAAAGAAAAACCGGGGGTCACGGAGCATGAGGACTTTCCCAGGAACCCAGGAAATCTTCGAGACGACTCTGGGTCCTCACTTCCTTCAGAAGTTCGGAAAACTCGTTCCAGTTCTTCTTTTTTACCTTCCCCAAAATATGGGTGAGGGCCTCGTTTAGAGACCCGGGTCTTGAAGGTTGTCCTTCCAGGGCCTTCTTCACGGTCTCCCGGATCACCCAGACCCCCAGGGGAGCAATATATTCCTCGGTGATCTCCCGGTAGACGATCACAGTACACTGTCTCCTCACTTTTATGAGATGCTCAAGCACCGAGAGACGAGCGGCATAATATGCTCCGGTGATCCTTGAGGCGTACTCCTTCCTCCCATTGAATAATTCGTGGTCATGGAATGAGGTTGTCTGGGCCGCCCAAAACGCTCCTTTCAACCAGGTCTCCACCATTTCGAAGCTCCAGGGTCTGGGAATAAAGAGGATGTGGAAATTGTTTCCGATATAACTTCCCTGGTAGAGCAGCACCTCTCCGAGTTCCTGGAAATATCTTACTTTCTTCATGAGTTCCTTTCCCAGAATGTCATCCATTGCCGTGATTCCCCACCGGGTGGGAACGAGTCTTCGTCTTTTCCTCTGTCCAAGAAGACCCGCTGTGAGCAGTCTCTGAAGATGGTAGGAGGAAATGGAAGACCGATACAATTCCGTTGCACCATCAACAGCCCTGGCATCGGTATCACTCACAACCGAGTCCACTTTTTTCGGGATACGGGAATTTTCTGTGAGTTCCGCACTTTTTATCCAGACCATAGGACCCCTGGGAGGTGAGAAAGCATCAACCACAAGGGCGGGATGAAGCGTGACCTCCTTTTCGAACTTGACCTCCGTGTCAACAGAGCGGATGGACATTGCCAGTTCCTGTGAAACCTCCAGTACCTTACCAGATGGTCGCGCCACATTGACCTTATTCCGTGATCTCACAAGTTCGGTTCTGAGTGTTATGATATCCTCGATGGATCTTCCATACCAGTATTCGGGGGTGTTCAGACGCCAGGCCGCAGGGATGGGATCTCGGGAGAGCATTGGGCCGATATCAACAGACGGATAACCATACCTACCAACAAAAAGGGAGGGGGGGGAGGAGCCGAACAGGTCCTTGGAACGATCCGAAGAACGTGCCTGTGGAAACCTGACATTCATAGAATCCAGAAGTTCGCATCGTCCTTTTCTGCAGAGATCCCTGCTTCCTTTGCACAGGATACAGATCGTTTTGATCATTTATTTTTATCCTTCTTGATCTTGATGAAGTCCCCCAGGGTCATACCCCTTGAGTGCTTATTGTTCGTATACATGCCTTCCGCAGCCACGGACAGAAGTGATATGTCAAGGAATTTCTCTATCTTTTTTCGCAGTGAATCATCAGGATGCAGACTTCCGTTCTCGAGCTTTCCGATGAGGCTGGCCTTCTCGTTGATTTTTCTCCCCATTTCCTCTCTGGTAAGCCCCTTCTTCTGTCTGCCTTTTATGATCCGCTCCGGATAATCCTCAGCCAGGGTCTCCTGCCGATTGCGAAAGATATCCCGTGGTTTGGCTCGTTCGCTCCTTCTCTGAAGTCTCTCCTCCATCAGGGTTTTTGGAAGAAGTTCCTTCTTCTCTTCCCTATATCGAGTACCCATGCTTGAACAACCCGGACAAACCATTAGCCGGGTCCCCTCGATGACGACGTCCTTGAGAAACGGGGCATTTCCCCCACAGAGCTCACATAACATATCAGATCACTTACTGCCTGAATGTCATTGAGAGATTTAAGGATAACGGTTCTTTTTAGAATCGTCATAAGATTCCGTAGCAAATAGAAATGGATGAATACATGAGTGATCGAACGAAGGAGTGAGTGAACGAAAAAAGAATGAATAGGGGAATGAAAGGGGAATGTGTAAATCACTCAGGCTTTCAGGAGATGAACTCCTTTTTCCCCAACATGACGAGAATAACGGAGAAGATTGCAAGGACCAGTCCGATGAAGAATCCGATGGACACAATGGAAATTCCTGCCAGAAAGAGTGTTGCATGGAATCGCTTTCCCTGAAACGCAAGAAGGCTTCCCATAAGCGCCAGGAGTGATACCAGGAATATGAACGCCGCCTGGAATCCCAGCACCATACCGGCACGTTCCAGTTTTTCCTCCCGATCGTCCCTCGTTTCAGTACCGCTTTCGGGAAGCACCAGATCATCCAGACGCTTGGACCCCCCCTTCGCATCCTTCGTTCCGATGGTGAACTGCACCACGAGCTTCCCCTTTTCGGAAGCTGTCACCTCAATAGTATGGTCTCCGGCCTCTACCCCCTCGAACATGAATCCTCCATCACTGTTCGTGGTATCCTGCAATCCCAGATCCGTGATATTTACTGTTGCTCCCTCCAGAAGATCAAGTCCGGAGATCACGGTTCCTGAAAGCACTACATCTCCCGATGGATTGCCCTCATTGGCTCCCGGTATGGAGAGAAGTAATGACCCTGCGAACAGCATTCCCAGAATGGAAACAACTAAAAGCAGGAAACCGGCCTTCCCCGAAAGGCTCCCCATATGGTGTTTGAGGTCATGGCTGTCCCTGAGGAGAGCGATCCCCTCCAGGGAATCCCGGAAGGTTTCCTGATAGTTACGTATCGCCTTGACACCGAACACACGAGCAAGGCCCCCGGTGAAGTTTCCGAGTGCTTTCTTGGCTATATATTCACCATGTGAATTGATCGTGAATGGCTCTTCGCATATTGGACAGATAACCTTCCCCCTGGTCTTGGGAGCAGGGGTCCCGAAGGATTCAGTGCAGTAGGGACACGCTACCGAAAGCAGCCGTCCCTTAGACCCCTTTCGACTACGCGGTTCAGGAGCCAGTTCTAGGGAATCGTCTTCCCCACTCCCCCAGGCATCGTGTTTATCTTTTTTCCCCTCTCCTATTCTAAAGGAGTCCAGGGGCTCCGGGGGCGGTGTTAG
Source organism: uncultured Thermoplasmata archaeon (assembly GCA_964613025.1). Classification (GTDB taxonomy): domain Archaea; phylum Thermoplasmatota; class DAOVMN01; order DAOVMN01; family DAOVMN01; genus CAZTGJ01. The sequence continues at coordinate 5,995 of CAZTGJ010000138.1, forward strand.
GCGCATCCCTCCCACAAAGGGATCTGCATCATCACTCTCTTGCTGTGCTATCTGTTCCCGTGCCATCTTTTCTTTGAGCTCAAGGGGGATGGCGAAATCCTCATCCTCGGTGATCTCATTCCCCTCCGTTCCGGAGGGATACGGTCCTGCAGGTTCTTCCAGCACAGGGAGAGCGTCCCGATCGAAGCTGAAGATGTTCGAGCAATCAGGACATTTCGTTGTAAGCGTTTGTTTTTCATTGTCAGGAAGTCCGGCCTGGAACACCCGGGAGCAACTGGGACATCTTACCGATTTCGAGGTGGCCCGGGGTCCGGAGGGTTTTTCCGCAGGTCTCTGTTTCTCTCCTTCGGGTTCTTCAGTATTGCCATTATCTGTTTTCCCGTTCCTATTGCTGAGCATGGAGGTTACAGCATCGGGAGGCTTTGCATTGGCAATAGTGTTCATGGAATCCACGAGTTTATCCATCTCCCGTTTGGCGGTCTTTACCGGTGCAGTTGCCATTTGGAAACCGTTCTTTATCCCTTTTCCGATAAGTTTCGATACCGTGGCATCTCCACTCTTTTCTCCTGTCTTGTTTTCCCCCGGAACTTCTGGCTTTTCCTCGACCGGTTCCTTGGAGGGATTATAGGTGAACTTCTTGTTGCAACTGGAACACCTGAGAACCTGGGTCAGTGTTTCTGACCATATCTTGACGTTCATTGCTTTTTCGCAACTCGGGCATGTCACCCTTTTTTCCATAATCAAGACCCCATGATGAAATTATATATGTGTTTCCTTGTAATATTTCGTACTCTACACGAAATAATTTTCGTACTCTACATTGTAATTTTAAGACTACACATTGTAATTTTGGTTATTATCTGTACGTATGCATAATGTATTCCCAACCTGTCCTCAGCAGGATGGGTGCTGTGCCAAATAGTTCTCGATCCTGTCAAATGCAATTTCAAGGGTATCCAGGTCAGGGAGGAACACCATGCGGAAGTGTCCCTTTCCATATTCTCTGGAGAAACCGGACCCGTGAACAAAGAGCGTATGACAGTTGTTGAGAATATCCTTCACGAAACGTGCATCATCCATTTTTCCTTCCCCGATCTTCGGGAACATGTAGAACGCTCCCTCAGGTACCCGCGTGGAAAGTCCCTCGATTCCGTTGATCCGCTTGACACAGTAATCCCTTCGTGCCCTCAGTCTACCGATGTACTCCTCAAGGAAATCCTGGGGACCACGGAGCGCCTCCAGATATCCGTACTGACATGGAGTGTTGGGACAGAGCCGTGCCCGTACCTGCCTTGCAATGGATTCCCGGAATTCGTCCAGTACTCCATTCTCCTGGAAGGCCATGTATCCAATCCTCCAGCCTGGTGCGAAATACACCTTTGAGATCCCGTTGAAGATGATGAGAGGGATGTCCTGATCGACGCTTCTTATCCCGGGCTTTACAACCTCACGGTCATAGAGCATCCGGTCATATATCTCGTCGGAGATGACCATGATCCCGAATTCCCCTGCAATTTCCATGAGTTCTCTCACTGTTTTCTCCGAGTAGAAGGCACCGGTGGGATTGTTCGGGTTGATGATGCATAGTGCGGTAATCTCATGATTGGTATCGAACTCCAGGGCCCTGCGAATGAAATCGATATCCGGCTGCCAGTCCTCTTCCTCAATGGCAGGATACTCGACGGGTACTGCACCATAGAACTTTGCATAGGTGGTGTAAGGGGGATAGGCTGGTGCGGGGATGAGGACCTTCTTTCCTTCAAGGTTTGCAAACAGCATCTGGAGCCCTTCGGTGACCCCTGCTGTGACGATTACATCCTCTGAACATAGTTCTCTTCCGTCCTCCTGCTCCCTGTGGGCGATCGCTTCCCGGAGCGGCTGGATTCCTACCGAGGGGGAGTACCCGCTGTGCCCCTGCATCAAAGCGTTGATCGTGCCCTGCTTGATATGTTCAGGGGTGTCGAAATCGTATGCATTCGGATCTCCGATGTTAAGATGGAGGATGGTATGTCCCTGCCGTTTCAGCTTGTTTGCCTCCACCACCACATCCCGGATGGCGTACCGTATGTTCTTTGTTCTGTCAGATGGTTCGAAGCAGTGATCCAGGCTCATATGGCACCGGATTTTTATGCGATTTATTAATACTTTGTATTTTCTATTAAACCATGGATTTAGATACGTTTCTTTATTCCCCGCCCCCCCTTCCCCCCACCCCTGTACTTGAATGAATTGCAATCCCATATAATTGTAGTAACCACGCTTTCCCCTCTCCCCCCCTCTTCCTTCACCACCTCTGGTACCGTACATGAATCCATATGCCACATCTGGGCAGCATCCACCTTCCTCCCCCCTTATTCCTTCTCCAACTTTCGCCTAGTTCATGAGCTCCAATCTCAAATCGATGCAGCATTCACCCCTCTCCCCCATTCGCCCCCCTATCTGGCACCAAGGTTGAAACCCCCCTCCACCTAAGCGCAGAATACACAATCCCTCACCAGACCACAAATTCACCAGCATGA
>CAZTGJ010000139.1:0-8440 GCA_964613025.1 uncultured Thermoplasmata archaeon
CCCCCCCCCCCCCCCCCCCCCCCCCCCCCCCCCCCCCCCCCCCCCCCCCCATCGATATTCTTGCTCACCTTATGGTGGTTGTACTTTTTCTGCTATTTGTCTTTGTTGAGGGATCGGTTCGGCTTGAGGGTGACAATGATTCCGCAAGGCAGTTAAGGGATACCGCATCGTATGTGTTCTTGGGGATCATGTCCGTTGACATCATTGCCTATTTTTTCATTGGGATCGGCCTGCTCATTTTCAGACGCGGAAGCCAGCTTTCAGATGACATTAAGAAAGCGGCACTGGTAGGAGGGGTTCTGTCATTGATCTGGGCGTTCCTTACTCTTTCCTGGAGATTTCTTCTGCCGGCAACGGCCTCAGGGGAATTCATCGAATTGTTTGATGAGGATTTGGATGTGGCCACCTATGCAACGATCCTCAGAATGATGGCTGCTTTAATGATCATCTCGTCGTTCGTCTTTCCGGCAGCAATCTTCTACCTCAGAAGGACCTTCAAAATAACTGCGGATCGATATGGAATCCAAATACGTCCAAGGATGCTGTCAACAGCTCTGGTTGGGAGCATTATCAACCTCGTCATCAACCTCATCTGGCAGATTCCGATCATGGTGAATTTCATGGCAGGTGAGACAATTGCAAATGATCTGGACGAAATAACACCACTAGTAGTGATCGCAAAGGTCTTCATACTGCCGTACGTTTTCATGATCGGGTCTTATGGGGTAATAAAATCCGCAAAAGCACTTTCTGACAAGAATCTCCATGGGGCTGGGGGGAAGTGGCCAGGGAGATCAGGAAAGCTCTGAACTCTGCCTCCCTGAAAATCTTTAATACCCTCTCCGCGCTCCCCTGCCTGATACCATGACTTCCGACCACTACATCAAGCACGATGTACCGTTTCCCCTCTACGATATCAATCTCCTCGAGGCAGACGAGGACGACCTCGTGGCCATCATGAAGGACACTATGGCTGGCCATGATCTTAGCGAGATGAAGGAGGTCCAGAAGTACTTCAGGAGCCTCGGACGGAATCCAACCGATGTGGAATTCCAGGCGCTCGGTCAGGCATGGAGCGAACATTCCTGCTACAAGACATCAAAACCCATTCTGAAGAAAAACATCTTCAACATCGATGCACCACAGAACATCCTGGTGATCAAGGAGGATGCCGGAGTCCTGGAGTTCGATGAGGATCATGCCTATGTTGTTGCCCTGGAAAGCCACAACCATCCGTCTGCTATAGAACCATACGGCGGTGCAGCGACGGGTATCGGAGGTATCCTCAGGGACGTTGTGTGCATGGGTGGCCAGCCAGTTGCCCTTACCGATCCGCTTTTTTTCGGGAGTCTGGACTTCCCAAAGGCTGAAGTACCCAAGGGTGTGAAACATCCGGTGTACCTTCTTTCGGGTGTGGTGGATGGGATACGGGATTATGGTAATCGGGTGGGAATTCCTACGGTTGCGGGGCAGGTAACGTTCCACAACGGATACCTTGGGAACTGCCTGGTGAACGTCGGCTGCGTGGGAATGGTTGAGAAGAAACACATCATTCGGAGCCGGGTATCGGGGGAAGGGGACGTCTTCATCTACGCTGGTGGACGAACCGGCCGGGACGGCATCCATGGTGTGACATTTGCCTCAGCCGATCTGCATGAGGAATCGGAATCGGAATCACGTGGTGCGGTTCAGCTTGGGGACCCCATCACCAAAGAGCCTCTCATTCATGCCTGTATCGAGGCGAATGAGAACGGGCTCCTGGCTGGAATGAAGGATTTCGGAGGCGGCGGTCTTTCCAGTGTCGTTGGGGAAATGGCGCTCCACGGCGGATGCGGTTGCGATATCGAGTTGGATAAGGTCCCCACAAAAGAAGAGGGGATCGCTCCCTGGGAGCTCTGGATCTCGGAATCACAGGAACGGATGCTTCTGGCAGTCCGGCCTGAGAACGTAGAGAAGGTACTCCAGCTCATGGCCGACTGGGATGTGGAGGCCGTGGTTGTGGGCAGAAGTGTGTCCGGAGAAGAGAAAAAAGTCATCACTATTACCTATGAAGGTGCAAAGGTCCTTGAACTGGATCTCGATTACTACACCGGCGGTCCGGAATACAATCGACCCTATGAGATCGCCAAACCTGAGATCCCGGAGATCATCCCAGAAGAACCGAAGGGGGTGGAGGGGTATAACGAGATTCTCCTGGGCCTTCTGAATGAGGAGAACATCTGCAGTAAGGACTGGGTGATTCGGCAGTACGATCATGAAGTCCGGGGTAGGACCGTCATCAAACCCCTGCAGGGGAAGCTTGGACTTGACGGTCATGGGGATTCCGCGGTGATCAAACCGCTTGAGAATTCCTTCAAAGGATTGGCGATTAGCTGTGATGTGAATCCGCGTTACACCTCAATCGATCCCTATCGCGGGAGTCTGTGTGCCATGGACGAGAACTGCAGAAACCTGGTGGCGGTGGGAGGAAGACCTCATTCCTTTGCCGACTGTCTCAATTTCGGGAATCCGGAAACCCCAACGACCCTGGGAACCTTTGTGGAAAGCACCAGAGCTTTGGGAGAGGTTGCGAGGTACATCGGAGTCCCATTCTGTTCCGGGAACGTTTCCTTCTACAACGAAACACAGAACGGACCCATCCCCCCTACCCCCACGATCCTGGGAATCGGAATGGTGGAGGACATCAGAAAATGTGTGACCGCGGATCTGAAGCTCGAGGGGGCTACTGTCTACGTTGTGGGGGAGACAAAGGACGAGATGGGGGGTTCTGCCTACCTGGAACTGGCTGGTGGAAGCTCGGGAAATGTGCCCGATGTGGAGGTTGATGTTCTCAAGCGAAGTATCGACGGAATGCTCGCTGTGATAGAGAACGAACTCGTGTCGGCTGTCCATGATATCTCCGAGGGAGGGATTGGGGTCTGCCTGGCAGAGATGGCCTTGGCAGGAGATGTCGGTGTGCATGCAGATACGTCAAAGGTTGGAAGTGGGCTTCGGAGTGATGTCAAGCTCTTCTCTGAATCGCAGACCCGCTGGATCGTGGAGGTCAGAGCGGGAAAGGAGAAGGAGTTCGAGGAACGAATGTACGAATTTGGGCTATCTTACTTAATGGTGGGAGGAACAGGGGGGGACCGTTTGATCATCAGTGATGGGGATACTCCACGCATCGATCTCTCTTTGGATGTGATTCGGAAAACCTGGCAGAATCCGCTTCATGAAAAGATGGGGAATTAGATCGTTTGCGGATGGGGTACCGGCTAGAGCATAGCGATCCTGGTACAACTGGATTGTGGCCGTGATTCACTACTCGGAGCAATAAAATATGGTATCACACATCAGTGTGCCCTGTCCAGGTCAATATTGCCGCGCCCCACAAAAAACTATAAATATCAGTGCAGGAACAGGTTCTTGGGTATTTTCATGAACAGAAAAAATGAGTTAATCCTTGCAATTGGAGCCGTTGTAGTACTGATTACGATTATCCTGATCACTGCTCCGGATGTGGACGGAGAGATGACCAATCTCCACCTAAACATGAAGGACGGTGACGAGCTTGCTCCTGAGACTGTAGGGAACCCCGAACATGAGGGGGAACAACAGAGGATCGAAGCCGAATACGTGCAATTGCCAGGGAGCAGGGTCAACAGAGAATGGGTCGAGGTGGGAACGTGGACATCACAGCCAGTGGAATCGGATTTTGTGATTGAGGGGAGAGTGGAATTCAATATTTGGTTTAAAGTGGTCGATGATGGTTACGATGCCGACGCGGACTGGGACTTCCACCTGTACCACAATGCTGAAGAGATTGTCTATGGCGACCTGCGGGGTTCGGACGAGAGTACGGAGGAGATTATCGAGGTAACGGTGGCGAATTTCACCGATGGCGTGGTGGAGGTGAAGGAGGGGGACGAGCTCTCTGTGAACATCTCGTACAGAGGCTGGGAGGATTGTGACATCTATTTCGATTGCGCACCGTACGATTCAGGAGTGGAAGTAAACTCGGATTTCCTCGAACTATTCGACCTGACCGCGGAGGGTGACAAGGCCACGGTGGAGGTGTATGACCCCTTCGATACTGACTGGAATGAGGCGATGTCCTATTTGGTACTCGTGATCGATGATGAGTTGGCAGAAACGGAGGACATGTCAACCAGCCCAGGCAAGAGCCATAACATTGGTGGAAAGACCGTTACGGGAACAATAGTCGAATGGACCCTCACTGAAGGCTTCGAAGGCGGAGAAGAGGTCGAGGGTTGGGTGAAGTATACCCAATGCGTGTCGAGCGAGGACCGTGGTCTGACAGCGAGCTGCACGGGAAAGAAAGACACACAGACACCCCCTGAGGCCGGGATCCGCGCTATCACTCCCGGTTCGGCTGAGGAGGAAGAGGAAGTGACCTTCGACGGACGGGACAGTTTTGACGAGGACGGCCATGTAGTGAGGTACATCTGGAGCTCCGACATCGACGGGGAGTTCTACGATGGAACAAGCGGGAAGATCACGAAGTCGGACCTCTCGCAGGGCAACCACACGATCACTCTGAAAGTGCAGGATGATGACGATCTCTGGAGCAGTGAGGTGTCCGGGGATCTGGAGATCACGGAACGGCCGAACACCCTTCCCGAGATCACGCTACTGTACCCAGGGGATGGGATCATTGTCATCGACCCATTCGGAACTGGAACGATCGATGCGGAATGGGAGGGGTCAGATGCGGACGGTGACGATCTCAGCTACCGCGTGTTCATTGATACGTCCCTGGATTTCTCCGGGGGCGGAAGCTCGGTGGATGATGAATGGGCATCGTTCATCTATCTGGCGCCAACAGATGAGGACACCAGTTTCTACTGGAAGATCATTGTCAGTGACGGACGGGACGATGTCGAATCGGAGACCCGGAGCTTCATTGTGCGGTCGGATGACACCGAACTCGTGGTTATCGAGGAACCGCTTGACGGTACCACGGTAAGCGGAACCGTGAGGATCAGCGGCATCGCAGGTGAAAGGGATGGGTTCATATGGAAAGGATCCGTTGATCATGTGGAGGTGAGCGTGAACGGTGGCCAGTGGACAAAGGCAATTGGCACGGGATCCTGGTCTTTCAATTGGGATTCGACCGCAGTGGTGGACGGTCCACACACCCTGATGGTTCGGGTATTTGATGGTTCATTCTATTCGACCGGGGCAACGCTTCAAGTATTCGTCGACAATCCGGATAAGGAGGGGGGTGGCGATTCTGATGAGGATGATGGGATCGAAACCTTCCTGCTTATAGGTATCAGCGGGGCGATCATCGTGGTCGCGATCGTTACTGTATACTTCACGAGATATCGAGGATATGACGAGTATGGGTATTACGGGGATGAATATAGCGCGGACGAGTACGATGAGGATGACTATTATGATGAAAATGAGTGGTGAGCAGACACCAATTTTCGTCTTTCCCCTTACGAAAAATCCATGAACCACGTGGGTGATCAATGATTGAGAGGCGTGAATAACGTCCTGTCCCAACAACTATAAATACCATCTCTCATTTACCCGAATCGTGGCAACCAAGGTAATCACAAGCAGTGAAATCGAGCGTTTCGCATACTGCCCATATTCCTGGTGGTTGAGCAGAGAAGGGGTGAAAGGCGAGGGTGAGGCTATTAAACAAGGGGTGGAAGATCATCACGATCTCGAAGCGAGCCTGGACCTCATCAAGGAAGTCGATGAGAAAGCAGGAATTGCTGAAACAGGCCTCATCGGTTTCAATTCCGGAACAATCATTCTGGCACTTCTTGGGATCATGGTCCTGACACTTGGTTTCTTTGGAAAGAACGAAAGTTCCAATCTGGGTGCGATCATCATCATTTTCGGACTCATATGGACCCTCATTGCTTCTTTCTACCTCTATGAATACCTGACCCGCACAGACGTTTCCATGACCCTGCGGGCAAGCCACGGGGTACCTGCAGGTGAGATCGAGTACAGTGACAAGATCCGGGCACCCTCATACTTTTCCGAGAAGTACATACTCTCGGGGAAGCCCGATTATGTCATCAAGAAGGGAGAGGATTACATCCCTGTTGAGATGAAGACGGGCAGGGTTCCCAGGGGTCCCTTCTTTTCTCACATCCTTCAGGTGGTGGCCTACTGCATTCTTATCGAGGAGAACTTTGAAAAGGTCCCACCCCACGGCATACTTGAATACGCGGATCATGTTCAGCATAAGATCGATTATGATGAAAAGGGGAAGGAGATGGTCATTTCGAAGCTGGATGAGATGCGTGAAATGCTCTCCGGAGAAACGAAGCCCTATAGGAACCACAACAGGAAGGGAAAGTGCATCAACTGTTCCAGAAGAGCCCACTGTCCTGTGAAACTGGCTTGAGTTTCCGTCATGCTGCTATGCGATTATGCGACCACTTGTGCTCGAACGACGTGAAGGAACCTCCGCCCGTTCATTGTGAACAACTGACCCTCAATCTCCAGCTCTCTTCCGGTTCTTTGAAGGTCCCTGATCATCTGACCGAATTCAAAATCCAGTACCGGCAACAGTCGCAGCGTCCTCCCGCGGGCATCCTCGACCAATCCCGTGGTGGCAACCAGATAGAGGTTTTCCATGGTTCCCGGATGGATCGTTTTGATGCCGCCGAGCCATGCCCTGGGGATTACCAGCCGAAAGAGGGCCTGTTCTCCGTCTGCCGCCATCTCGAATCGACTGTACGATTTCATCTTCGCATCCGGCAATTTTGATTCTACTCTGCCCGTCTTCTCGGCTTTCGATTCTGAACCCTTTTGGCCTTGTGCCTCAATCTTTGATCCTGGTTCCTCATTTCCATTGCCTGCTTCCGCCACATTCAGAGGATGTTTTCCTTTCCCTTCAATTTCCTTGACCGATTGTGCCTCCGGGCTCCCTCCCCCTCCCCCCTCCCCTATGTGTGTCACGTCGGGTAGATCGTTCGTATCCTGAGTTTTTATCGGAATGTCAATACTGGCTGTATCATGGAACCACTTTGTAATAGGCTCCTGAATGGTCTTAATGGGTATCTTCAACCTCCTGGCGATTTCGGTTGTTGCGGAAAGTGCCCTTCTCAACCTTCGCTCGGCTTCGGGGAGGGCATCATCATTTCTGGCCTCGTAATAGCTGAGAGGGTGATTGATCTTCTCGCAGAGCCGGTCCTTTCCGATGCAGAGGCCGTATGTCACCATGGTCTTGCAGGCCATTGATCCGTAGTCGGTTCCCGAGATATCCCCGGAAATGTGTTCTACCTGATAGCGTGCGAGATCCTCTCTGAAGTCAGGAGATACCTTGAAGAGATCCACGATCTCGTCTACTGACATTCCGATGTGAAGAAGGAATGCGGTCATAGCAAACCTTCCTGAATGAGATACGTTTTCTCCCTGCCTGGTCATGGAAATGAGGTGATGGATACAGGGAGGGAAGCGCCAGGGTATGACCACTTTGGCGATCTGGCTGTCATAGCTTTCCTTCATCTTCTGGGTGATGCCCATGATCTCCTCCAACGGTTCATGGAACAACTTTCTGATGGGCTCGGGCACCTTCATCTTTGTGATTTCATGTTCAAATTTAGCCTTCAGTGCCTCCTGGATCAACCGGACAAAGCGATCTTTGGTCATCCGTACGGATCCCGAATTGAGAGGCTGATTTGCCAGCTTCCATTCGAAGCTCTTCAGGGAAGAACTGTATCTGATGAATTCGACGAATCCTACCTCCACGTGATCATTATCATGGGGTTGAACGGTGAGTCCGATATCCTCTCCAACCGATAGGACCTGCTCCATGGAGGAATTCCGAAGGAGTTTATATCCACGATAGGCTTCCGCCAAGGAATACCATCGTGTGAGGTGGGTGTCATTGGCTGCTGCAACAAATATCCGTGCTAAAATGTAGGATTGGATCTCCTCCCTGGATTCTTCGGGAGAATGGAAGTCCCTGGGTATCTCCTCGCGCTCAAGTGCGCATTGAACGCGGTTCATGGCCTTCTCCCTGATCCCCTGATAGAGGATGTCGGATGCTAGTTCTTCCAGGGTTGCAAATTCCTCGGGATGGGATTTCACAAATTGAACCGCATCTTTCATGAAGGGAAACGAGGCCATCAGCCGGATATCCATGACCAGGTGAATCGGGTGCAGCCCATTAAATTTTCTGTTCTGGAGGGAAAGTTGGACGGTTGCCTCGCGCGGAGAAGGGAAAACTTGTTTTCACTCCGGATGACTTGTCAGAGTCGTCAAGGTCGCGGAGCCGCAGAGAACTGCAATGAGCAATTGATAGCTTGAAAAATCACAAAGATCGAAGGGGCACAGAGCCGTCAAGCGAAGGGGGAAGTGGGATCGATGGAATCATGCTCTTTATTTGTTTGGGTTCTGGCTGCCCAGGTGCCCTCCCTCTCCACCTGCCCCCCTTTCAGTGAGTGATTAGTTGTTTTATTGTTAG
>CAZTGJ010000140.1:0-8421 GCA_964613025.1 uncultured Thermoplasmata archaeon
TTTAAATTTTACGATGATTAAATATATTTTGGTGTTCTGTTATGAAACACCCTCTGAAGCTAATTTTTTAGCAGTCTCAGATTGTACATGAGATCCATTAATAAAAAGATGGATGCTAATCCCACAATCGGTGAGGTATTCAGTTAATGGCCAAAAAGCGGGAGAAAGAAGCGGATTACCACCGGATATTGTTATATGTTTAGCACCCATCTCATATAACCATGCAGCCACAGTCAACCATTCTTCAGTCGATATTTCAAATGGATCTTTCAAACCAGCATCAGCGGAACAATAATCGCAATTGAAGTCACACTCTAACGTTAATTCTATATCAGCCTCGACGATTGTTAAATATTCTGGATTACCTTCAATCTCCCATTTATATTTGGGATTAGAAAACTGGCTTGCTGTCGATGTTTTTAAAAACTCCTTTGTGTCTGAGAGTGCCTCATCGTAATTGACATCATATACTGAACACAACTCACTTGAAATTTCAGAATTGGACTTCTCTTCCAATAAACCAATCGACATGATTAGGGCTGTCTCATTAATGATTTCAATTTCATCACATGAATTATTAACAACAGCAGCCCCGTATGGTTGAATAATAATGTAGTTCTTATTTTGCATTCTTTCATTGGTCACGATTTTGCCTCGAATCTATTCCTTTGATGTCTGACTATAATGCTAATATCATTGGTTTTGTGAAATATTTGTAGTGGTGTTTTTCTACATTATTATCATCAACATTTCAATTAATCAAAAAACGTATTATATAAATAATTGTCGATTGTCTTATTTTGAGTCAAAAACTAAAAAATTCCAATATGTTATTCCTAATGTGATATCAATCCTCCTTCGACTGAATCATAATGTGTTGGTCATCATATGGGACATTATTATGAATTTACGGATTTCCAAATCAGTGGATCAATTTTCCAACCCTGTGCGAATATGAAGACTTTCTCAGCTCCTCGTGCCAAAATTTTCCCGAAGTAAATTGAATTGCCGAAAATCCACTATCCCATCGTTCGCTCCGCTCACTTCGCAGCAAGCTGCGGGGCATTTCGCGGATTTTTATAACGGCAATTCTAATCGAATTGGAATAACGTCATTTGACTCTTGGAGATGCCTTGTCTTTTAATGTAATCCTCCATGGCACTGACGTCATATCCATCACCAACAGTGTCGATATGTCCCCCGGGAGACCAGAAATGGCCGCCCCAAAGATCCTCTTTTACTTGAGGAAATCTCTTGAAGATCTCCCTTGCTGTAATACTCTTACAAATTTGCATGACACTCGATGGTGAATATCTCGGTGCAGCCTCGACCAATATATGCAAATGGTTCCTTTCAGCACCTATTGCCTGAAAGTTTAGAAAATATCGTTTTGATATCTCATTGAGTATTTTCTTAATATATTCAAAAATATCACTCTCAATCTTCGTCTTCCGGTATTTTAGAACGAATACCATATGATACCTAATTCTATAACTACTATGGCATGCGTATTTTACTTCCATACACCGCTCATGTCATCAATATACTTTATAATAATCGGAGCAAGCTCCGGGGTATGAAACCCAAATAGGAATCAATTATCAAGAGCTCAATTTCATCAGGAACCGAAATCTTCAAAAGAAATGTCTACTTTCGCTATCTGCAAACGATATATAAGATTACCAATCTGTTTTTTACCATTACTTTAATAGTCCTCATCCCGGTAGCCGCATTAAAATTAATGGTAGGAATTTCACCCAATTATCGAATGTCGCACAAGAGTTCCTTGCAAGGTTTTTGTGCTCCATTTTGATTAATATTCATGAAAATTGAATAAAATCACAAATCGTCGAAATCTTTATTTAATTCTTCTACTTTCCTTATCTACAAAGGGAAGTAAGAGTTCGAATTATTATGGCCAACCAATAAAATAGGCGTAAAAAACGAGCTATCATCTCTCTGGTGGCTCCATCTTTTATTATATTCCTTGCCTATCCATATCAAATAAATTTTCTCTTCGGGATCCTATCTTCCGCCATCTACCCAGCCCCATTTTCTTCTACTCTCCTCCTCCATCCTTCCCCCCTTTCAGACCTTTGTTCTTCCATTCTCCTCCTCCACCCTTCCCCCTTCAGCCGTCTGTTTTCCTTTTCTCCTCCTCCACCCCTCTCCCTTCAATATTAATCTCTCCGGACAGGGGTTTATATAATTCATCGGCCGGTTTTTCCTCACAGCCCCACAATTTCAGATTGAACGACAGATTCATGATTTCTTCTTTGAAAAAAGAAGAAAGAGAGGACGTTGCGTCCTCCATGAAGTTCAAACATCTGTGTCGTCGAAATCAATCAGATTGTGCTCGAAAAGATACTCAGTAGGATTCCAGCCGCTCATCTTTCCGTCAACGATATCGTCTGTGAGAACAAGCCAGATCTTGATTCCAGTCATATCGGCATTGAAATCATATGAATCTGCAAGATGAATATTTCCCTCGTCATTTGATGTCCCACTGTCAAGTTCGACAACGGGCCATGGCCAGGTCGTTTGTGGTTCGGGATAATAAATCAAGGAATAATCCTCATCAACCTCCAAACCATGACCATTGAAGACGAAATCGAATTCATCATCCTTGGGATAGTATTTCATCTTCCCCCAGGCACCATCCTCTTCAATCTCCCATGTGGCTGGATCCTTCTCATAGAGATAGAGGTGAGCTGCTTTCTTTCCTTTCTTTTCAGCCGTTGCCATTCCTGCAATTCCAACAAGAACGAGAGCAAATATAATACCTAGTGTTATCAGTTTTGCTTTCATGTAGTTTCCTCCATTTGTATTCGACTATAAGTCTATAAGAGCATACGCAAGATAGGACTTAACTTTCTGCGTATGAACAAGAAAAGCAGAGGTGATCTATATAAGGGAATTGACAAAATTATTTACCTATATATAAACAATTGATTTTGTAACCAACTGGAATCGACCTGATAAGAATTTTTCCCATCGGTCGAACCAGATGCGAGGGGCAGCGAGCAATGCGTGAGGGGTTGTCATTCCTGAATGATCATGCAACAACTCCATACCTCCCACAAAAAGTTTAATTAGCCGAATCCAGCTCATCCCCCCATTCCCCGGAGGAACGCTCATGAGTGAAATGCTCGGATCAAAGGATGACATGAAGGCCATGGTCAAGGAACTTATCACCCGACTTAACGGCGGGGAGAACCACGATCAGGTGAAGGAGGAGTTCAAGAACATCGTCAGAGAATTGTCCCCACAGGAGGTTGCTCGGATCGAGAGTGAGATGATTAAAGGGAGGATGCCCAGGGAAGTTATCCATGAGCTCTGCGACGTCCATCTTGAACCTCTGAAGGATGCCCTCCAAGGCCCTGTACCGCTGATTCCAGAGTCCCATCCCCTCCGCATCCTTCTTGGGGAGCACCGTGAATTCCTCAAGGCCGCCACCCAACTTCGGATACACGCACAGAAGATCAAGGAAGCAGGTACCCTGGATGATGTTGCGACGAATATTACGGTTATCCGGGGGATCATCGATGAGTTCAAGAAGGAGGAACTTCACTACCAGAGGGAGGAGAATGTCCTCTTCCCCTACCTGGAAAAGCATGGGGTCACCCAACCACCAGCTATTATGTGGGCGGATCACGATAGAATCCGGGAGATGAAGAAGGGGATCACCAGATTGCTCGATGAAATGAGCCAGGTGTCCGAGAAGGAATTCAACGAATTCGGAGCGATGTTCCTGGAGACGGTTCAGCTCTATCACGAGACCATTACCAGTCACTTTCACAAGGAGAACAACATTCTCTTCCCCGCATCTGTCCAGCTCGTCGAACGGAGGGAGTGGAGGGATATCAGTAAACAGTTCGACGATATCGGGTATTTCAAAGTGCTTCCACCGGAACCCACAGGAGGGGTGGATGTAGGAGATTCAGAGGGGGGTAATGGTGATGTTGACAGTGATGGAAATGGCGATTCAGAGAGCGCTGACATCTCAGAGGGAGGGGGGAAGATGGGGGGAAAGGATGAAGTGGGTGAGAAGGAGAAGAGGAATGATGAGATAACCTTCCTGAGCGGATCCATCAGAATGCATGAGATCGAACCGATCCTCAACTCCCTTCCCATCGATATGACATTCGTGGATAAGGATGATAAGGTCCGCTATTTCAGTCTGGGAAAGGATCGGATCTTCATCCGCACCAATGCCATCATCGGTAGAGAAGTGGCTAACTGCCACCCTCCAAAGAGCCTGCATGTGGTGAGCGAGATCGTCAGTGATTTCAAATCCGGTAAGCGGGACTCAGCAGAATTCTGGTTGAATCTGGATGGGAAAATGGTCTACATTCGGTATTATGCAGTCCGGGATAAGAAAGGAGAATATCTGGGTACTGTGGAAGTGAGCCAGGACATTACAGATATCCAAAAGATCACGGGAGAGAAGAGGATTCTGGACTAACGCACTAATTCCTTCTGTGATTGTTCAGGTGAAGCGATATCGTCCAACGACGGGTTCGTGCAGTGATCCATCATCATTCATCATCCTATTCACGAAACTCTTCACTTCCTCGCTCCCGATGTTCTCCCGTTTTGCCGCCTCGATCATTTCCGGCATTGAGAAGGTTCCATCATCGGATTCCTTGGACAGCGCCTCCATGATCTTCCGCAGGGTGACGAGCCGGGACCGTTTCTTCTGGGGGACGCCCCCGAGACGGTCGATATCAAGGTTTCCCTCTGAATCGGTGGCCACCTTCATCAGTGACCACTGCATGACCCGGACGGCCCGTTCGGCATCGTCCTTGGTCACTTCTGCAGCCAGCCTGATCTTGGCGCTTGCCTCTGCAAGTCTCACCAGAGCCTCCAGTTGACGGGCAGTGATGGGAACCGCCCGGGAATCCTTGTTCTGCCGTCTGAAGCGAACATAATAATCATTCAGATATTTTGCTGCTTCATCAGTGAGGATCGGAAGTGAGATTCGTTTGGCATGTGCCACGTACTTGCGGATGAGATCCACCGGGATCTCTGCCTTGATGGCTTGTTCCTCCTCCTGGTCCGTCTCGGCAGCATCGATCTCCAGGGTCTTGTTCCGCGCGATCCGTTCTCCCTCCCGATGAACTTTCAGAATGTGCGCTGCGATCCTGCTGTCATCTCTGGGATTTGGTTTATCCAGTACGGGAAAGATGAGATCGAATCGCGAGATCAGGGAGGGCAGCATATTGATCTGAGAAAGAATGTTCTCGGAATCATCGAACCGTCCGAACTTGGGATTTGCGGCTGCAAGAAGCGAGCATCTGGACTGAAGGGTTGCGGTTATCCCTGCCTTGGCAATACTGATCTGCTGCTGCTCAAGCGCTTCATGCATTCCACTGGAATCCTCCTTGCTCATCTTGTCAAGCTCGTCGATGCAATTGTGTACAAAGATCCCGCCCGCTTCAAAGTTGTGAAGCTCGGGGACAAAAAGATCGTAGACCGGACCCGAATACTTCCTGCGGGTGACAGAAACGATCCTCTCCAGAAGGTACTCCCGTGTCAGGAGAGCTTCAAGTTTGGTGCGGTATTCCCTCCACTCCTCAGCCTCCAGGTTGGGGATTATCGACGTGAAATGTTCCCTCACGGGATATTTCTGACCTGATGAGAACTCCTCCAGTTGACTCCGCATGCTTCGTCCCCATTGATTCCTGGAAAGCAGATCAGATGCGATTTTCTGGATCAACAGGGCTGGGAGCAGGTTGCTGGTGGTATAGGTTGTGGCCACATCATAGTAATGGGGGCGGGAAAGGGGAAGGGCGTTGATGTTGATGGAATAGTTCTTGAGAAGGTCTCTGAGATTGTTCACATCCGAATCATTGGATATCTGGATCGTATACATGTGCTTTCTGCGGATGAGACGACCATAGATATTATAATTCCTGAGGACCCCAAGAAGATGAAGGCATTCCTTCTCCAGGGTTGGCATGACAAGTTTCAGAATGACGGTGCTGAAATCCTCACTTTTTTTTGTGCGGGTATCCACGGAAACGTTCACCGTGGTGTCGATGATGCCTGCAAGGAAGGCCCGAATACAGTCGTCGGGAAGTGAAGGCAGATGAGCGAGTTTATCACGTATGGTATAATAATACAGACTTTCCAGAAAACGGGAGGAGGAGGGGATCATTGAACCCACCGAGGTCATGCAGATGTCCCGATACTCATCCGGGAAGCTCCGTTTGAACTTCTGAAATAGCAGCCTGATGGGCCTGGTCTCCCGTACCATCCTCTGGTCGTCTGTGTAGACCCTCCCGAAGAGGTAGAAGAGAGGATAGGGAAGCGAGGATAATTCGAAACGTTCGTTTCCCACGGAACCTATGAACACAATTGGTTTGTTCTTGATCTGTACTTTCACAGGCAGTCGTGATATCAGCCTGCACATGATGTCCGGAGCGATGGTAATCCTTTCATCCTCCAGCTCCAGGGAGGAATCCTTTTGAAGATCCCCGAGATTCCCCTTCCATCCCGGTTTCAGATGTGAAACAAACTCCTTCTTTTCCCTGGGTGTGAATCCCTTTCTGCGGAGCAGCGATTGGAGAACTTTACGCCTGTCCCGGGAATCAAGTTCCACCAGAAAGTGCTCATCCCTCCCATTGGAGAAATGACCGAGTACATCGAGGAGGGTAAGGGTATTGTTCTCAACCCCGGGTATTGAACTCTTGAACGGGGCAACTACCAAATCCCGTTTGTTGAAATCCCCGGCCTCCTTCCAGCGAAAAGTTGAACCGTCGATGAGCTTGTGGTCCGATGTAAGAGACAACTTGAATCCCGATTCGAACGTCAGTTCAACGATTTCTCCGGAATACTCCTTTTTTCGTACCTTTGTGGCCAGGGAGATAGCGGTTTTCATCCCATCATTCAGATGGAAGGCGGGCACAGCAAGGTCAACAGGTGACAGCTCCATCTCTTCCCCCCCGCCCCCGGATGTTCGCGTTTCCGCGTGTTCCTGATCGAACAATGATTCTATGGGTCTCCAGATATTATCCACCTTCACTTCCGTTTCCGGCAGAAGACATGCCATCCCTTTGTCAGCCAGAACGAGGGCTCCTGCCTCAAGGGTCCAGCGCCCGTCCCCGAATTCCTCCTTCACTGCTGTTGCTGTCAGTCCTGCCTTTGTGGTTGCCTGTCCCGATGTGTAAATGCCCCTGGGTGATATCTGGGATGTGTAGCGGAGAAGCTGTGATTTTGCGGTTCCCGGGTCTCCCACGAACAATACATGGATGTCTCCCCTGATCTTGGTACCGTCAGGCATGAACTTTCTCACCCCTCCGAATATCTGCAGGGAGAGGGCTTCCTTTTCCAGATCCATACCGAAAATTGTGGGTGCAATAGAGTTTCTGAGTTTGTCGAATATCTCCTCGTTCTGCGAGAGCTCTTCGATGGCAAGGATGTCCTCCTCCGTGATCTCAAGTTCATCATAATCGCCCTGGCTGGTCTCAACGCTGTTGACATTCAGGTGGATGTCGAAGACCGTGGATTTCATTCTCCCCTTCTGCTTCTGCCTGGACATGAGGACGCCATTGATGGTTATTCTGTCCCCGGGGGAGATCTTTCCGGTGATGTCATCCTCGATATACGCAGTGAGCCGCTGGGGCTGCTCCCCCCCTCTCAGCCCCTCGGGATTTTCCTGAACTTCGATCTTCTGGGTGTCGACATATACGGAGAAATCCTGCAGGAACTGGAAGGTGGTCTGATTCGCACTCTTCTGGCATCCCTCACATTCGTAAGGTTCCCTCACATAGATATCATCCTGAGGAATAACATTATCGAACCCGCATCTGGCGCACATGAAGTGTGCTTCGATGAGCCGGGGTCGAACCTCAGTGACCTTTCGTACCAAACCCTCCACCGCGATGAACCTTCCCAGATGAATCCCCCGAAGGTCCCTGATCCCGATATGGGAGGTGTTCGGGAGCAGAGAGACCCGGACATGGAGAGGATTCTGAATATCCGGAGGAAGGATATTCTTTACAGCCTCCTCCGCAGCCTGGAGGCTCTTGATAGGGTGAATGAGGAGATATTCAGCAAGGTCCCTGTTGAAATTATCGAGGTCTTCGAATTCCACATCGATGGATCGGAGATCCGGATAGGCAGTTCCTACCTCGCTGATCCTGAGTCGGTACTTGTCGGTTCGTAAGAGGTCTTCTAAATATCTTAGAAGAGTCTCGTCACTCATGTCCTCCGGCATGCCGACATTATCCTGAAGGAACTATTTATAATTTGTGAACGAATTAGAAAATCCGTCATCGCAAGCGCTTTTCAGTCACCAGGCTACTTCAGGAAAATCAAGAAAAAAATAACGGGATGCCGCATGAAAAATGGGTACCGCAGAGTACGTAAGAGTTCAGCCATGTGAAGTAAGTGCGATTTTCATTCCCTGAGTGATGA
>CAZTGJ010000141.1:0-8390 GCA_964613025.1 uncultured Thermoplasmata archaeon
AGGTAATTTTAAAGTTACATTTCTAGGTAGTTTTGGAAGTTACACGACAAGTAATAACAATAATGACAATAATTCGAAGTTACTTTTACTTCGGTACTTTTTCCCAGTCTGCAAGGAACTTCTCGATACCGATATCGGTGAGCGGGTGTTTGATGAGCTGCATAACCACATTAAAGGGTATGGTGGCAACGTGGGCACCGGCAAGGGCCGAATCAACCACATGGGGAGGATTCCGCACACTGGCTACGATCACTTCGGTCTTATATCCGTAATTCTCATAGATAGTGACGATCTCCCTGACAAGGTCCATACCAAGACTGCTGATGTCATCAAGCCTTCCCACGAAGGGTGAAACATAGGTGGCTCCGGCCTTGGCGGCAAGGAGTGCCTGGGGGGATGAGAAAATAAGGGTGACATTGGTCTTTATCCCCAGCTTAGTGAGCTGTTTCGTTGCCTTCAGCCCCTCGTCGGTCATGGGGATCTTGATAACGATATTTTCATGGATTTTTACGAGATCTTTGGCCTCGACAACCATTCCTTCAGCGTATTTCGAGATCACTTCGGCGCTGATGGGACCATCAACGATACTGCAGATCTCCTTCACCACTTCCTTGAAATCTCTTCCCTCTTTGGCAATGAGGGAGGGGTTGGTGGTTACCCCGTCGATGATGCCCAGGTCATTGGCTGTCCTGATATGTTCAATATTTGCGGTATCAAGGAAAATCTTCATGGAATCTACCTCTGAGTAGTGTGTGTTCCAAGCGATGAAGCAATTTCATAAAGATTCCGGTAGCCCTGAATTGAATGGGTCGAAATGCGCATCGACGCACAACATTCCGAATGAAATTCATGATTGCGACATATTTAAATTTAACATTCTCAGTCCTGTGCGTACCAGAGGGCTATATGATGAATCCCGATGTTCTCAATGGGAAAAATCCCGAAGATCTTCATCTGACCCAGAGCCAGCGAACAGGCATGGCATTACTGATTGATAGACTGAAAGAGATCACGCTGAAGATCGAGGAACTGGATCAAAAGGAGGAGGCGGTCCAGGGTGATTCAACGAGTTCACGCGACCAGCTCCGGGCATTCAATATTTCCCGGACTGTCTATGTGAATGAGCAGAAAGGTATCGAGAAGAAACTCTCTGATCTTCTGCTTTCCCCACCCCCTGAAACCGAATCTCCCCCTGAATCGCCTTCTAACCCATCCCAATCCCGATCCCCCTCCCCCTCCGAGTCACCTTCATCTGTATCCTCAGGAGAACGGGAGATATCCCATGGCTCTATTTCCATGGAAAAGAAAGATTCTGACCCCTCGATAAAGAAGGATGAATCTGAGGGAACCAATATGGACGGGATCCTGGAAATGGTGCCTGTATCCAAACAAAAGAAGGAAAGGAATCAAGCTGCCTCCCGGGAACAAATGGATGAACCGCAGATTGAAACAAAGAAACCAAGATTCAAATTCAATGTACTCTCTTTCAAGATGTGTCCTGTGTGTGATGCCCGGGTCCCTGCAAACTATCGAACCTGTGGGCGGTGTGGAACCAAGCTTCAGAATTTCTGCCCCCACTGCACTGCGGCAGTCCCCAGCGGAGTCAGCTTTTGCGGCAAATGCGGGAAGAAGATCACCTGAACGAAGCCGATGCTCTATTCCATCTCATTCCATTTCAGTCAACAAGAAGATATGTATCGTCCCAAACTGTAGCAACAGAAGACCATAACCACGATGTTTTTATAACTCCTTGACATATCCCCAGCAATGTCCGACCAGCCGGAGTATGAGGATATCTTCGAATACCTTGAGGAAAACTACGGAATGGAATCACCTGACACCCCTATCACCAGGTTTTATAAAAAGGAAATCGCTGAAATTCAATACAAAAATTTGGATGGAGAGGTGAGTGCCGAAATATTTGACTTTCCCAACCCGAAGGCAGCCGCAGATATGGTGAAAGAGTTCGCACAGGCTGCCGGTGCGGATCTCGTTGGATTCACCAAACGGAAAGATCCCTTTATTTTCAAGGGAGTTACAGTCGAACAGGAGAATTGTGTGGTATTGGGAAAGGAGATGGATTTCGATCTCATCCAAACGGCACCGGACCCTCCTTCAGGGGTCGAGGTTCTTCGGGCATACTGGAGGCTGGGGGACATCGTCTGCAAGGTGGCCGGATTCATTCGGTCCCTTGGGTATCCTGCGAGGGCACATCATCCCAGAGGTTTTGTGGATTTCTCTCCGACGATCCTACATACAGTTGCGGCACTTGAAGCGGGGTTAGGGGAAATAGGAAGAATGGGATTGCTCATCACCGAGGAATTCGGACCTCGCGTCAGGGTGGCCACCGTTACCACTGATCTTGATCTCCCCGATGGAACACGGAAGCATTTTGGGGTTCGGGAATTCTGTGCTAGTTGTCATGTGTGCCAGGATGCATGCCGGGGAGGTGCGATTCCCGAGAAAATGACCATGGTCAGGGGACATTTGAAATACACCATCGACCCCTACAAATGCATTGAACATTTTGCAAAATATGACGGATGCAATCTGTGTGTTTCGAGATGTGTATTCAACAAGAAACCAGCAGATCTGGAACGTTTCATCTCGACGTTAAAGCAGAAAAAATGATGCCCTGGCTCAGTTTTGAAAAGTAAAAGGGTCTAATTGTGAGGGGTTAAAGGATAGCTGATTACACAGTGGCTCATCCGATATACTGATCGGTTCCCACCGATTTCTTCGAATACCGGGAATAGGCACGGATCAGGGACGGATCGATGGAGGGCCGGTAGTTTCGGATAATATCCTGCATTCTTTTCATAGTGATCCTCTCAGCCCTCCCGGTCTGGATGTACAGGTCGGCAACCTGCTCTGCTGCCATTGAGCACACCTCTTTAATGTCTGCCCCAGAATAATTCTCGGTCTGCTTTGCAAGCGGACCCAGGGCCAGATTCCTCACCGGCTTTCCTGCAAGGTACATCTCGAAGAGCTTGATCCGGGAAGATGCACCCGGCGGTGGAACGTACAGTTTCTTATCGATCCTTCCAGGACGCATCAGGGCTTCATCCATTTCCCACGGAAGATTGGTAGCCCCGATGAAAAGGATGTTTTTCCTGTTGCGGACACTGTCCAGTTCATAGAGGATCTGGGTAATGATCTCGGAGAGTGCGGCACCTGATTCCCCGGGAATATGACGGGATTTCAGGGTGTCGATGTCATCCAGAAATATGAGGGATGGCGATTTCCGCTCGGCTTCCGAGAAGAGACCTTTGACCTTGTTTTTTGCCTCTCCCCAGTAGGTGGAATGGAGTTCGGATGCACTCTGATGGATGAAATGGATCCCGAGACGGGCTCCCATGATCCTGGTGATCATGGTCTTCCCGCATCCCGGTGGTCCGAAGAGAAGAAGACCCTTGGGAAGTTCGAGTCCGAACTTTCGTGAAAAGGATTTATCACGAAGAATTCTCTCGATACGTGTGAATTCCTGCTTGACCCCTTCCAGTCCAACGACATCATCCCAGCTCAACCGCTCCTGGGTTGCGATGGGTCCGTAACCTCTCCAGAATCGTGATGCATTTCCTGCAAGCCTGTCATTTGCAAAGAAAGAGGAGCTCAGCCTGATCCTTTCCATGTCTGCAATCTTCACTGAGCGTCCTTGGGACTTTGCCAGAAGTGAGCCCTTTCGAATGACAGTCTCCATGTCGGCCGGGGACATCCCTCTGAACAGGGTGATAGCCTTATCGAGATCCGACTTCTTCATCCTACCCGGTGTCAAACGCTGGATTATATTGCTCAGCCGTTCTTCATCCGGATAATCGAAATGGAACATATCTTCAATCCTTCCCGCACCAAAGAGAGCGCTGTCAAGATCGTTCGGATCCTGCACCTCCAGTAACAGGGTGATCCTTTTTCCCCTGATCTCCCTGAGCTTCTCAGCGATGTATGCCTGGGGAACGGATTTGATTGGCATTTCCTCCATTATGCCACTGGCTTCTATCCTTTCCGGTTTGTCAAGATAGATGAAGGCAGGTGCATTTTTCCGTGCTCTCTCGAACGCACGATCGATAGACTCTTTGAACCGGTCCGGGGAGGGAGACGACATCATAAGATCAATGATCTTCAAACGGATGAACCTCATCTTTCCCCGTGCTTCCTGCGCTATTGATTCGATCAGAGCGGTTTTCCCGGTCCCTGGCGGGCCAAAGAACATGTACCCTGGTGCAAGCGCATTGAACCGTTCCTCTGCAATGGGGCGTATAATACCCTCCCGTACACGCTGAAGGGTCTGCTCATTGTAACCAAAGAGTCTGCTGAATTTCATTCTATCCCCGCGCTTTGCTTCGGATTATTACAGTTTTCTTCCGGTGATCATGCATCCGCAATCTTCCTCCCGCTTTCTACCCCCCCTCCATCGTCAAGAATATTATAGTTTTCCCCACCACGTTCCGATTCCCTGGCTTACAGTAGATAAGAGAAAACGGCACAGCTTACAGAAAAAAGATCGTCAACCATTCACATGTGTGGGGAGAGGGGGGGAGAACGAGATAGAAATGATGAAAGGAGCAAATAGTGGGAAGGAAACCGACACAGTAGGGGAGAGAAATAGTACTGGGGGTAGGGAGAGAGAAATGGCAGTGGGGTGAGGGGGGGAAATGGGTGGGAGAGGAGTGACGGGATCAACGATGAAGATCGAAACGACCTAATCGAGATAGTAGGCCATCAGAAAGTCGTCCCAGAGATGATCCTCAGCATAGGCAAGTGTATTGTAGCTGTCACTGTAGGTTGAGGTACCGGTGTCATCGGTCTGCGGGAAATAGACAGAGAGTCCGTGACTGTCCGGCATATCGGTGCCAGAACCGTAGGCGATCCGTGCAGCACTTATTGAGTTCTTCACGGCAGTAATCGCATTCATGAGCTCGGGATCCAAGCCGGTGCCGTGCTCGACCCGCTCCAGTTCCTCAAGGAAATCCCAGAGGTCGCTCATGGGGTAGCCGCTCATCTCGGGAAGATAGGGACCCTCCTTGGTGAGATCGTAGCTCTCGGCATTCTCCCGTGAATCGGCAATGGAGGCCTCGTAGTCGGGAAGGTTGTCCATGAGAATCTGGGCAACGATATCTATGTCCGCGTAGACCTGCTCCATCTCCGCGGTCTTGAAGGCGGCCAGGGTGACCCAGGGTTCTGCTACCCCGTAACTGATGACATAGTGCTCGACCAGGTTGCGGGCAACGGTCTCAGGGGAAATGGAGGGCTGGGCAACCATATCAAAAAGAAGAAGCTCGTAGGGCCAGCCGTCATTGGACTCCGTGGCCTCGGAGGCAACTATGATGTCACAGTACTCGCGGATCTGATAGTGGATGGATGCGCTACCCATGAGGCAGGCATCGAATCCGATGATGTCAATGGTCTCGTTTGTGACATTCTGGATGGTGGAAAAGGCATCCTTAAGCTCGATGAGATCGAGGTTGTCACCATCAGGGGTGGAATCATCCCAGCACACGCCGCGAATGCCTCCACCGTGATCCCAGAGGGAAAGAAGATAGTGTTCTGCCGGATAAGTCTGCATGCTCCAGACCACAAAGTCGATGAGGGTCTGGGGATCACCCATGTTGGGTTCGCCTCCGGCCTCCAGATGAGGATACTCCACCTCGGTGGAGATGATCTCGCCATTTGCTCCAGCAGGATCCTTGTCCACATAATAGTAGCGCCAGTCGGTCCAGTCACCGTTGGTGGTATCGAATCCTTCGGCGCGGTCCATAAGAGCGACGATGTTGATGTCCTCGGTGGATCCTGCCTCCTCCATCTCGTTCATGTCATCGATCCCGGCACCCTCCAGATTGTTATCGGAATCCAGGTAGACCATAAAGGTCCAGGTGTCCTCTGTCTCGGGTTCGGTTTCCTTTTCATCTTCATCGGAGTCGTCGGCATAGAGGGCGTAGGCTCCAATGAATGCTATGATCAGAATGAAGAATATGATGATTCCCATAAGCTTTGGCATGAGGCGATTACGATTCCCTGTTCAATATATAATTTTTGGTAAGTCGGATTTATTATAGCATGCGGGAGACGATTGGATTTCTCGCGCGGGGATCGCGGAGGGCGCGGAGGATGTGAAGCTAGATCGGTTCTGTAAAATCGCTAGTGTCATAAGAGGAATTGATGGGATGTAACATTTCAATTTATCATGAAAGATTTGTAAAAACCAGGAGATAGTGGGTATCAAAAGGTTAAAATAATCGCTGGGTCAAGATGTCCCTGATGTGGATAATATGAAACTCATGTGTGGTCACTGCAAGAGGTCGTTCAAGGGAACTTCAGCACTGTATCTGATATGGTGTAACGAAGATCGGTCATATGTGTGTGAGCCATGTTGGTATCGATCATGCAAATCCGGCCACGGAAAAGGAACAAAGTCCGTTGGCTGGAATATGATCCTGGTCGCATTATTCATCATGGCAATTGGATCACTAATGATGCTATTTTCAGTTCTTAACATCTACACAATTTATGTTTACAATTCATGGGATGCTCTTGAGACAACATCAATTGAGAATGTGGATACAGAGGAAACAGTCCGCATAGACGGATTCATCGATGAGCCATATGATGATATTGCCATCGGAGGGGAGGAAGTTCACAGAAAGGGGGCGAAGTGGGAGTGGAACATCACCCGGTTTTGGCTCTCAGATAGCACCGGTTCCATAAGGGTAACTACGGTTTATCAATTCAGAATCGAGGATGGACCTCATCCTGCACCAAACCGTATCGAGACCGAAGGGACATGCTATAAAGGAGGAGATAATGTAACCGTGATCGGCATTGTAAAGGAGATTGACGGGGAACTTCTTCTTTACCTTCGGTGGATAGGGACAGATCCTGAAGATATTCGACCAACCTCAAACCTCTACTACCTCACACTTGGATTTCTCCTGGGCCCCCTTGTGCCCCTGGTCCCACTGGGAATTTGGGGCTTGATGCGCAGATTAATTCATAATGACAAGATGAAATTAGAGAGTGAGAAGGATAATTGGAGAAATGAGAAATCATCTATTTCGGATGACGAAATAGAATGGAAAAATAATGGCAAATGGCGCAGGGGTACGGTACGAAAGATCATCGGCTCAATTTATCTCCTCTGGTTCAGTTTCTACGTGATATCATTCATCCTCGGTGAGATGCCAACCAGGGAGTATTTCTTTTTAATGACTATCGGCTCTGGTCTCATCCTCATTTTTTCCATCATCAAAGGAGCATATTTCTATTTCAATACCTTCTGGATCTGGCCCTGTGCTGTGGGAACATCCGAAAAAGGGATACACTTCGATTTCAAAGATGAACCGACTCAGAGAGTGAAATTGGACTTCATTCCCTGGAAGGACATCGACTCTTTTTCAAAACCAGGAAAGCAGTATAAAAATTGGTGGCGTTCAATCCTTTTCAAAGATGGCACTCATTTCAATATCAGCGGTATTCATCTGAGTGTTGTACCTCAACTGGAAAAGGAGTTTCAGAGAGTAGTAACAAATTTAACGGTAAAATATTAATGAATATGGTTACAACCGGTTCCTAGTACTCCTCTTTCAGATCCTACCTTACATCCATAACGCGGATCTCGTATTTTAATTGAAAGGCCGCAAATGACAATTGAGATTTGTAGATATTTTGAGAAATCAGGAACTGCTCAACAATCGTCTGTCAAAACATTTACTACTTGTTTCCTCATGAAGGAGATACAATTTGTGATTGATTGTAACCAACGGTTTTAGCGTGAAATAATGGATGAAAGAATCATTCTGGACGTTTTATTGGGTCAGCAAGAGGTGCGGGGAATAGGATGCAGATGCAAGAATTGAGGTCAAAAAAGAGGTTGGGGAATTTTCTTACAATCCTTTATACATACGGAAAGTAGACGTTTCTATTGAATATTTCGATTATTTGACGAAATTCGAGCAAAATGATAAATTTGAAGGAAAATCGAGCACGAAGAGCCTTGGAGGACCTCGTGCACCATCAGATTCATAAGGTGGGATATTCATACGAAAACTGATTGAATTAACAAACATCCCGTAATATAGCCAAGCGAAAATTATATATTATGGTAAAAAAATCATGGATTGTGCCATGGAGTACCATCACATAGTTTTTTAACTACTCCTTATTTTTCTTTGCATTAACCACCTACTTCCTCCGTGGCACACATCAATTCTATTAGTACAAGTTCAACAATGACCCGTTTTCGTGACCTGGACTGATTATTTGAGTCAACAATTCGGAAATCAGTCTACAAAGATCCGATATAATAACCATGGAAAATCTACGAAAATAGTTGCTTTTTCATAAATTAGGTTGTAGAAGCACTGCAAGATTACAATAGGTGGACACTGGGGTGATAT
>CAZTGJ010000142.1:0-8346 GCA_964613025.1 uncultured Thermoplasmata archaeon
CGGGTGCAATGTTCGCAATACTTCCAGAAAAACAGCATTTTGAAACAAACTGTTTACTTACATTTATTTTCTTTAGTTTTATCTTTTCTAATTTTGTTAAACTTTATTTTTTCTCCCCCAACCTTTTACTTTAATCTTCTTTTACTTTCTTCACGTCCGTACTAGTTGCCCTCCCCCCGCCCCCACCCCCCCATTCCCGGCTCTCCATCTGTTCCAGTCCATTTCTCTCACAATGCCTGTCCCAAAATACAGAAACATAAGATCATCCTACTTCTCATGGAAATAATGTCGAACTACTTTTATATATAAATCACAGATTCTTTTTCCTGAATTTCAATCGCAGATCAAAGTGTTGATTCCCATGAATGATTCCCAACCAAACGATGTCATGATTAAGGGGGCAATGAATGCCCTTGGGGTTGTCCTTTCCCTGGAGGAGGGAGAACAGATGCTCGTGGTGACCGACCAGGAGAAGTACGGGATCGGTTCCGCATTCGCACAGGCAGGTGAGAAGATGGGAGCACAGACCACTCTCTTTTCTCTGCCTCAGGAGCACAGACCTCTCACGGCTGTCCCTGAGGAACTCATTTCTTTGCTTAAGGGAAACAGCATCATCATCAATGCCTTCACCGGGATCGCGGAAGAAACTCCCTTCAGGATCAAGCTTGTGAAGACTGAGATATCCAGCGGTGCACGGGTTGGTCACGCCCCGGGAATCACCATGCGGATGATGACTGAAGGACCCATGACCGCGGATTATTCCGAGATCGCTCAGCAGGCGGATCATCTTATGGGGCAGTTCGTTGAAGCGGTATCCGTGCATATCACCGCCCCCGGCGGGACTGACATCACACTCCTCATCGAGGACAGGGATTTCGAGACCGATGTCCTCATAAAAGGGGGAAGCATGGGGAACCTTCCCGCAGGAGAGATATGGTGCGGTCCCGTCGAGGATGGGACCAATGGGATCATCGTGTGCGACGGATCGATAGGAGATCTTGGACAGGTACCCTCTCCAGTCACCATCCGAGTTCAGGACGGCAGGATCGTGGATATCTCGTGCAATGATGAGGACTTCAGAAGCCGGCTCTGGGAGTTATCCCATGTTGACGAGATGTCAGCGATTGTGGGAGAGCTGGGAATAGGATTGAATCCCGAGGCCAAACTCACAGGGAACCTGCTCGAGGATGAGAAGGCAGGGGAAACCGCACATATCGCTTTCGGGAATAATACCGAAATGCCGGGAGGGAAGAATACGTCTGCGACACATCGGGATTTCCTGTTTTACCGGCCCACCTTTACCGTTCGATACCGTGATGGGTCAAGCTCTGTGATAATCAGGGATGGAAAGCTGACGGTATAGGGAGAGTGAATGAGTATCCACGACAGGAGCGTTTGAATATGGAACGGATCTTCCTGGTAATCGGACATCGGGTGAGGACTGATGCAAAGTTCAATCTCAACGATCTCTGTGGATCAACCGGACGCCTCGATATCCTTCTGCGAACCATCAATTCAGCATTTCTTCTCTCCAACGGTATCCGGAAGGACGTCACAGTCTATTTCGTGCTGAAGGGTGAGCCCAACCCACCGGTAGCCATTGTCCTGAAAGGTGATGAACTCAAATATCTCAATCCCGATGAAAGGAGCACTGGAGCATTGATACGGCAGGCGCTTCTTGTCAGGAGGGACGGGAGTGAATGGAAACGATCGACCCCTGGCATCTTTGTCTCCAATCGGGGCGTCGAAGAGGTGGTTGAGGAGCTGAAGGGAGAAGAGCGGGTCCCTGTGTATCTCCATGAAACAGGAACATCAGTTTACGAGGATGGATTCAAGGAAATTGGGACTAACGTGTTTTTTGTGTTGGGAGATCAATACGATCTTACTGACGACGAGGAAGCGACGATCCTGGGGGAAGGGGCGGGGAAGATCGCATTAGGGCCGAACATCCTTCATACAGACCACTGTATTATTTTGATCCATAATGCCCTGGACAGAATAAAAAACGATAGCAAACCATGATGGTGGAAACCTTCCATTAATAAAGCTACTATCCACTAAATCGAGAGAGAATTCTCTCGTGGAGGGAGGTGCGGATGAGGCTATGGAATTGCCGGTCGGGTCTTAGATCTCACCGGTTGGGTTCATGTTTTCGAAGTCCCACCAATTTTCCCCTTCGCAGGGAATGACCCATTCTTTGAATATATTCCAGTCTTTCATGTTTTATGCCTCCGAAGCAATTTCGGGTGTGGCTGCAGTGGTGGAAATAACAGGTGTCAGGGCTGGCATCTTTTCCACCTCTGGTATCGTGATATCAATATCCCCATATGGGAAGTTCTTTTGTTTGATCTTGATCTTTTCATCGAAGTTCAGGAAGAGGAGTGCAATGAAGGTGGAGATCGGATCGATGGGGGATAGGGGGACCAGCTCTGAAAAGGATGTTCGTGATAGTCCAAGATCACTGAGCACAGCCTGGACCTTCCTGATATCCTCCTTGTAATCCTCATCATGGACCTTCTCTCCAACCCTCAGCCGGTTCTTGCGCCTGAGACGGGCGAGTCTGTTCCGCTCCTCCCGCATCCTGATGTTATGCTCCTTCATCTCATGAGATTCGTCTGCTGCCTCACTGAATGCCTCAACGAGCTCAAAGAGGGTGACGCGTCTGTCCCCACGATGCATTACCGCCTCCTCGATGGGAGCGTTCTTCGACTCAACCACTCGTCGTGTGTAGTTGTAGGATTCGTCTTCTTCCATCCACCCTTCTATCTCCATATAATCATCATAGTCGTCATCGGGTTCCGAGAGGGATTCCAGGAGTTCGGTACTCTGGAGTCTGAGGATCCGGTAGGCCATGAAGATGAGCCTTCCGGCAGTGATGAAATCAAAGTCCCCCTTCAATCGTTTGAGGTAGGACCCGGAAAAAAGCTTGAGATCGATATCCCAGGGATTGAAGTTCTCCTGGATTACCAGTTCGAAGACAAGCGCAGTTGTCCTGTCCTTGGGATTCATCATGGTCAGGTGATCTCCCTCGGTGATCCCATTGAGGATATCCAGATATTTGTCAATATTGATGCCACCTTCACCGATTGCTTTGTGAAACAGGAGATGGTTGATAACTTCCAGGTCGATGGCGATATCACTTCCGAATTCGTCCCTCGCCGAGGATTCCCGGGATGCTTCCTCCCCCCTTTGTTTCTCTTCCTCTATCTCATCCTCCGCACTGTCATTCATGTTGTCGTCCAGAGCTATGTTCAGGATATCTTCATCAATTATCTCATCATCTCTGCTTTCATCCGTATTGTTGTCCATGATTTCACCGATATTTTCGTTCGCATCTTCGTTAATCACCACGTCTGCCACCTCATTGTCGTCGCTGTGCATCGCTGTTCCATCGGTCTGTATCCGGTTCATAACATCCCCCCTTCCGTGATCCTCAGTGTGTCTGTGTTTTCCACTGCACGTTGTCCATTTTCGGCACTTCCGTCATTCTGGACACCACTCAGGATTATTTCTTCCCTTTCTTTGTCATCTTCCGGGAGAGTGTCTGCCGTGATCCCCGCCTCTGAAGAACTGTCCGTTGAGATACCATCCTCTGAAATACTTACCATGGGTTTTTCATCCTCAGGAAGGTGTTCGATCGGTTCATCATCTTCCTGGATGCCTCCCACTATTTCCTCATCATCCTGGAGTTCATCCCCGGCAATGTATTTGAGGCTCTCTTTGCTCATGAATGTGATGATATCGGAAAGTCCCTTCCCATGCATGGTGACTCCGTAGAGATTATCCGCACTCATGAGGGTGATCTTTCTCAGGGAAACGATGATGATCTGAGCATACTTTGAGTTATTCTTGAGCATGGAGGCAACATTTCCCGCATTGGATGCATCAAGGAACATGTCCACTTCATCCAGATAGTAGAAGGGAGAGGGCATGTATCTCTGGATCGCAAATATGAAGGCGATTGCCGTGAGACTTTTCTCCCCGCCGGAAAGTGCATTGAGATAGTAAACCTTCTTTCCTTTGGGCTTTGCTGAGATGAGAAGTCCGCCCTCGAAGGGGTTCTCTGGATTCTCGATGATGAGCTCTGCAGTTCCTCCGCTGGAGAGGACGGCATAGATCTCCTTGAAGTTCTTGTTCACTTCACTGAATATCTCATCAAGAGCCCTGGTCTTCTTGTCAGTGAGCTGTTTCACTACCTTCTCAAGCTCTTCTTTCTGATCGACGAGACGTTTTCTCAGCTCCTTCTTCTCCTTGCGTTTTTCCGACAGAGAATCGAACTCTTTCACTGCCAGCATATTGACCGGTTCGAGACGGCGCATCCGTTCCCCGAGTACCTTGACCAGTTTGCGGAGTTCTTCCTCTCCCGGGAGACCGGTGATCTCAACCTCTTTTCCCAGTTCTGCAAATTCTTCTTTCAGGATAAGAAGTTCCGACGTGAGTTCGGGGAGCTTGAGTTCGATATCGTCCAGGATCTGGGTGAAGGTGCTGAACCGTACCTTGTCCTGATCGATCACCTTCTCGAAATCCTTGATGCTCTCGAATATGACGTCCCTCTCTTTTCTGACACCGTCCAGTTCCTTGGACATGGAGAGCTGTACCTTGATCCGGGCCTCCTTCTTCTGTCTCAGCTCAGTGAGTTCGGTTTTCAGTTCCTTTTCGTTCACCTTTGCATCGGCGA
Source organism: uncultured Thermoplasmata archaeon (assembly GCA_964613025.1). Classification (GTDB taxonomy): domain Archaea; phylum Thermoplasmatota; class DAOVMN01; order DAOVMN01; family DAOVMN01; genus CAZTGJ01. The sequence continues at coordinate 4,679 of CAZTGJ010000142.1, forward strand.
TACCCTTCTCGCCGGTGGTGATATCGTTTTCCAGGGTCTCCTTACGCTCATTATGCAGGGCAAGGCGCTGGTCGTAGACATGGATCCGTGAATTAAGATCATTGACTATTGTTTCCATGTCGCTCTTTTCCTTCTCCAGAGAATTGATGGAATCGGCCAGATTCTTGTCCGTGGCCCTGAGGAGGATCTCGTTGAGTTCCTGAACCTTTTCTTCCATGGTTTTGAGTTCCCTGTGAAGGGATTCCACCTCTCCGGTCTGCTTTTCCACCTCGCCATCCATCTTCTTCATTTCCGCTGATCCTTCCTCAATGGTGGTATTCTGTGCCCTGAAGCGTGAATTGAGGGTGTTCCGTTCTGTTTCAAGCTTAGCGATCTCACCGGTGACATCTCCGCGATAGCCATCGAGCTGTTTCTGAACTGCGGTGATCTCCTCACGCATGAGGCTGAGCTTTGCCGAAAGGTTTCCATGTCGCTCCTCCATTCCCTGCAGTTCACCAAAGAGGCGGTCCACCTCACCCTTGGACCCACCGAAACCGAGCCTGGACTGTCTGATGGTCCCGCCGGTCATAGCACCGCTGGGGTCGATGAGATCTCCTTCCAGGGTAACGATTCTTACTCCGCCCATGTTCTTCCGCGCAACCTCGATATCCTTTGCAATGACCGTATCCCTGAAGACATAGGAAAAGGCATTGCGGTATTTTTCATCGAAATCAATGAGGTCAATGGCCAATCCAACGATACCCGGCTGGCCCATGAGCATCAGGGCCTTCCCCCGGGTTCTTGGGGTCATCATCTTGTTGAGGGGAAGGAATGTTACCCGCCCGGCCTTTCGTTTCTTGAGGTACTGAATGGCAGTAGCGGCCTTCTGATCATCCTCCACGATTACTGCCTGGAGATTCCCCCCGGCTGCAATGCTGATGGCGGTCTGGAGGTCATCGTCAACCGAGGAGAGTTCGGCCACCGTTCCTATGATGCCCCTGAGGTCTCCCTCATCACGGGCTTTGAGTATGAGGTTCACGGACTGCTTGTATCCGTGGTTCATGTTTTCGTGAGCATCGGCTTCCGCTTTTCGTCTGGAATATTCCATCTGGGCGGTCCGGATCCTGTGTTCGAGGTTCTGGATCTCTTTTACCAGTTTTTTCTCATCGTTCATAATGCGGTAGAGCTCACGGTCCAGCTCTCCCTTTTTCTTGGTGGAGTCCTTAGTCTGCTTTCTGAGTTCGCCAACCCTCCAGTCAAGGTCCTTGACCTCGAACTCCAGCCCTTCAGCGGTATCCCTGAGCTCCTCGACCTCCCGCAGTCTGATCCTGCGTTTCTCTATGAGCCTGTCAAGATCAAGTTTCTTTACCCTGAAGCTGGTGTTCTTCTCCTCGTATTTTCGTTTGAGGAGGATCATCTCCCGCTGAATGTCCCGGGTCTTTGTACTGGTGCTTGTGATGCGTTTCCGTACCGCTTCGATATCATGGATGAGTTTCTTCAGCAGCTTTTCCCGCTCTTGCTGATCTTCGGCGGTCGTCTTCCTTTCCTTTTCGATCCCCTGGACCTCCTTACTGATCCTCCTGATCTCCTGTTTCGATCCCTGGATCACATCATGGAGCCGCTGTCTCTCCTCACCGGAGTATTTGATCGCCTCCTCGGTACGCGCTATCTTGATGGTAAGCTCGTCGATCTCCCTTCTCAGCTCCTCCGCTTCCTCCCCCCCCATATCTATGAGTTTGTCCTCGATATCTTTGAGCTCCTTTTCTTTGTGGAACTTCTTGTCCGTATTCTCCCGGATATTCTTTCGGAGGGCATCGAGGTCCTGAGTGTACTTCTCCATCTTACCCTGCATGTCGGAGATAGTGATCTCCTGGTTCAGGATGCGGCGTTTCAGGAGCCGTGCTTCATTCTCTTCGAATTCTTCCTTGATCGACTGATATTTGATGGCATTGTCCCGCTCTCGTTTCAGGCGATGAAGATTGTTCTCTAGCTCGTTCAGCAGGATGTCCACATTCTCAAGGTTGTGGATGGTCTCATCCTTGTCCTTGTTTGCCTTGTCTATGTCCTTGTCGAAAATGGAAATACCGGCAATGGAATCAAGAATCTTCCTCCTTTCGATATTACTCATTGAGGTGATCTGATTGATGTCACCCTGCTGAACGAGGTTATAACCATTGGAAGATATCCGGGCGTGGGAGAGGAGTTTCTCGAACTCATTGAGTTTCGAGGATCTTCCATTGATGTAGAAATAACTGTAATAATTCGATTTGTCCTTGGGGGAAAGCTTGATGACCCGGGTGAGTTCGACAGTATCGGATTCTATAGGGAGGAGTCTGTCCGAGTTGTCGAAGATGAGTGAGACCTTGCAGAAACTGGCAGCCTTGCCGGCCTTCCCGCCGTTGAAAATGAGATGAGGCATTCTTCCGGCTCGAATGGCTTTGGGACTTTTCGGCCCAAGAACAAAAAGAATGGCATCACCAATGTTGGACTTACCGCTTCCATTGGGGCCGGTAATGGCCGTTACCCCCGGTCTGAAGGGTACTCTCTTCTCATGACCGAAGGATTTGAAATTTTTCATATAGATCTCTTTGAGATGCATCCGTCTTGTTCCCCCCGAAACACGACGCTAACAAAAACCTGAATTTGAATAGCATGCAATATACTACCGTTACAGGTGAGATTGGTTGCGTTTGGAGTGCATAATTTTACGTAGTATTCTAACCACACTATTATACCATATATATAAGGATTTCTATATTGTTTGCCTTACAATTATTACTGGGAATGATGTCTGAAATTATATAATTTAACGCTAAATTTAATAAGCAATGGTGAATTGAAAAAATTCCCTAATATTTCAGGGAGATGAATTGGGTACTGTGAGGAATGTACTATCCCTGAGTTAATACCTTATCGTCCCGTGCCACCTTTTCCTTCATCGAAGCGCGGTGCTCAGTGAGCTTCCGGGCAAGGACAGGATCACCGATGGCAAATATCTCTGCTGCAAGCAGGGCTGCGTTATCCCCACGGTCAACAGTGACGGTGGCCACCGGAATACCGGGAGGCATCTGAACTTCCGCCAGCAGGGCATCCAGGCCCATGAATGAGGCCGAGACCGGAACTGCGATGATGGGTCTGGTGGTGTGCGAGGCCATAACTCCTGGGAGATGGGCTGCCATGCCTGCGATACCGATGAACACCTTGGAATTGGAGGTATTCATAATCTCCGCAACAAGTTCCGGAGTCCGATGGGCAGAGGCAACACGCCACTGGTATGAGATACCCATTTCCTCAAGAATTTTCACGGCACGTTCTCCCACCTTGCGGTCCGAGAGACTGCCCATGATGATGGTCACATCGGGATTCGTTGTTGTCATACTGCTTTCTGGGGTCATGATTCCACCGTTTTCCCTTCCATTTCCTCCTGGGATTTAATGATTTCTTTTTCGAGCATTACGGAAATGGCGGTGGTGGGGGGAGTGGAATGGAGTGGAATGGAATGACGATACGGGATACTGACAGGGGGATGGATGTCCTTGGGGTTGAGGGGATGAAAGTAGAGCGAGATTGGGTGACGATGCAGGCTTTGGTGTGGCAAGGGGTGGGTGCAAATCCGGAAGGAACTGACAAAATCTGCGTAAGAGTTCAGCCATGTGAAGTAAGTGCGATTTTCATTCCCTGAGTGATGA
>CAZTGJ010000143.1:0-8341 GCA_964613025.1 uncultured Thermoplasmata archaeon
GCTACCCCTCCCTTTTCCGAATTATTTCATACTTTATGTACTATAAAAAAAAAGAATGGAGGCGTTGCTCCCGACTTTGATGATTAACTGGATGCCGTATCAGGATATAGGGTTACAAGGAAAGAAGAATACTCCATAGTGAAGTTGAGGTATTTACGGACTCGAAAATTAGACCTTTTTCCTATCGGTTCACTAAGTCGCCCCATATTACGTTATATAATATTACTGTAACGGAATATTACGTTGTGTATTTATGCCAACTTAAGCAGTGTTTTTTGCACGGAAGATTGGTATCACAGGGTAAATGCAGGGTCATTATAGATGGATGTCAGGGTACATTTTTTTCTCATCTCCCGGGAGTGGAGAATTATTATCATGGGTTGTAGGGGAGCGGGAGGAGTATTTTACTTTGCCTCCGATAATGACATGAAATGGATAACCATATCAGATTCCGGAATTATTCCAACCATCATATCAAAAGACCGGAGACACACCAAACAGTTACGGGATAATATATAAGTGGAACCAGTCGACTGTTCCAGTATAATCTGCCAGAGGGCAGAATATCTAATTTTTGAGGTGTTTCATATGAACAGATCATCTACAGACAGCTACGAAGGCGAGTGCTATGAACAGACCCCTGTTTCCAACAAGATCCAGACGAGGCGGAGACGGTATCAACCCCTGGGCCATCATAACCATTACAATAACCCATTCTTCAGTTTCCTCCCGTCCAGAATATGGAGCTGGCCCAATGAGGATCGGGTCCGGATGCCCTCCATGGACTTTAAGGACAGAGGGAACAAGTTCGTACTCACCGCAGAGATTCCTGGCGTGGAAAAGGACGAGATCGACATCTCCATTACGAATAACAGGATACATCTCAAGGCTGATCACAGCCAGCAAAAGATGGACGAGGGAGAATGCTATGTCTGCCAGGAGCGTACGTCCACGAACTACCACCGGGTATTTGAATTCCCCGAGGAGGTCAACTCAGAAAAAGTCGAGGCCACCCTGGAGAACGGAGTCCTGACCGTAGAGCTTCCGAAAAAGGAAAAGGAAGCCAGGAAGGGAGTGAAAAAGTTGAAGGTCAAATAAGCCTCGGTGTCAGCAACTCATTTCGGAAGCCACACATCGTTCCCGAAATGTATAAAATCCATAATCAAAGTGGCGACACGCCGAACTATGCCGGGGGGTTAGGCGTCCCCTGTTACTGTCAATCGTCTATATGTCAGGGCGAAGGTCTGAAGGCGGCATACACAGTCCGAAAATAAGACCGGATACGACAATGAGGTATCGTCCCTCGGGGTCTAAGGTGTCCATCCGGTACGATTGGAAGATCGTATCGATGACTTTGTCATGGGGATCGGGCCAGGCCCGGAAGGGAGCAGTCCAACCGTGTTTCTTGGGACGCTCGGGGCGGTAGCGGTACCGAGGAACTGTCCGGCACTCTGTTCAAGGGCATGCATGTCCACTTCAGACATGTTCCGGCACTCTTCTTTTTCTGATTTAATTCCAATTATTTTTCACACATTTCGAATATTGTCGTTTTGTCGGCGTCAATTTAGCGAAATATACATATAGTACGTTAGTCATCCCCCAAAAAGACATGACCACTCTGATAATCTGCATCGACAGGGACAATGATATCGGGGTCAAAGCAAACGTACGATCTCCGGTTATTGGTAGGGATTCGAACCTCCAGGCAGCCATATCTCTAGGTCTGGCAGATCCCGAGGACTCGGATACCAATGCAATATTCGGGGCGGTCAAACTCTATGAAAAACTAAGGATCCAGGGTGAAGAGGTTGAAGTGGTAACGCTGGCCGGTGACAAGAGGGTGGGGGTGGAGAGTGACCGGAGGATCATGAAACAGCTTCATCAGGTTGTTGTGAAGGCAAAAGCCAAGGATGCGATACTGGTCTCCGACGGCGCCGAGGACGAAGGACTGCTCACCCTCATACAAACACGGATAGAAGTTATTGCCATCGAGCGAATAACCGTGAAACAGGAGCGAAAGGTCGAGGGGCTTTACTACTACCTTCAGAAGACCATCGAAGATGAAAAGATGCGAAGGATCGTCCTTCCCCTGGCGCTTATCCTCATGGCATGGGGAATATCTCTCTTCTTTGGATGGGAAGGGGTTATGAAGGGATTCATCGTTTTCCTGATCGGCGCTTATCTGTTCGTGAAGACCTATCATCTTGAGGGTGATGTGGGGAAGGTATATTCGGATATTTTCGAACAGGTAAAGGAAGGAAAGTTCTCCTGGGTATTTTCCACCTTCTCGATTCTGCTCTTTGTCATCGGATTCTTCAGATCCATCGATGCTCTCAGGGCAGACAGTTACTATCAGGAGAACACCTCGTTTTTCGAGATCACTTTCTTCATATACATTATTATCATCATGAATAACATCATCTGGTGGAGTGTCGTATCCCTCCTCGTTCGGGAATGGGGAAAGTTCTTCGATACGCTAATCACGGTGAGCGAGGAGGATACCCCGGGCGGCAGGAAATACTGGACCCATCTCAATACCTCGGTGTTCCTCATCGCTACCGGTCTCTTTTTCAAAGCGGGTCTGAATATCGTACAGGTGATAGCTGATCCGGATTCCATCTCATTCAGTTTCCAGAACACCATGGGCATGATCATTGTGGGAATCGCCCTGTTCCTTGGTGGAAGACAGATCTATGGTCAGAGGATCGAGGAAGAGGCCCTGAGCAGGGAAAGTAGAAGGCGGAAGCGGAAAGGTAAGATCTCGGGATGGAGACATTGATGGACCTTGAGGAGATCACCAGACGTCTTTATACCAATGGAAAATCCGAAGATCACATCATTGGACATCTTGAATCCCTGGGATTATCCCATGCATTTTCAAAAGCGTTACTTCTTGAGATCCGGAACTCAGAATCGCTTGAGGGACTGGATGATAACCTGAAGGACCTCATAACCTGTCGTTCGACTGGTCTTGCTGCCGGAAGTTCGGGTCTCGGAAGCAGAGGGGAAGGGGATTTCATCATTCATCGAAGCATTGCACGGATTGCCTCCTCTCCCACGTCGTCTCGTACGTTGTCACCGTCGTTGTCCCCCACACCATCATCTCATTCGCCTTCATCGTCGTTGTCTTCTGTCTCACCACCATCTCTTTCACTCTCATCGTCGTCGTCCTCCCCCCCACCCCCTTCCCCTCCTCCGTCATCTTCTGTTTTTTTGGCGTCTCCATCATCATCGTCTCAATCTTCATCGTTGTCACCCTCCACCATCAACCCTTCTCATTCACTTTCTTCATCGTCCTCGACATCCATCAAGCCAGTCCACGATCCCATTCAAGGCGGATCAGAAAGCACCGATCAAAACCAAGCAGGAAACACAGGTCATGACCAGCCAGGAAGCACTGGAAACAGTGTAGTGGTGGGACCGGAAAGCCAGGACGATGGGGGAGTCGTTCGTATCAACGATGGTACATACCTGGTTACTGCGGTGGACGGACTTCACTCCCGGATCGGACATTTTCCGTATCTGGCGGGCTTCCATGTAGCCCGGGCATGCCTCAGGGATGTGCTTGTCATGGGAGCTGAACCGGTTGCCCTCTTCTCGGATGTACACCTTGGGAATGACGGGGATCCTGCAGCCATACTGGACTATACCGCCGGGATCTCCACGGTGGGAGAACTGCTTGGTGTCCCTCTTATTGCCGGGTCCACACTGAGGATCGCCGGGGATCTGGTCACCGGAGACCGGCTTTCCGGTGCTGCAGGTGCTGTAGGAAGAGCTACCCATCTAACCCCAAGGAAGGCTGCCGAACCAGGGGATGTCCTCATCATGACCTCGGGAAGCGGCGGAGGTACCATAGCATCAGCGGCTATCTTTCATGGAAAGGCCGACGTACTGGAGGAGACCCTGAATATCGATTTCCTTCGTTTCACAAAAGAGTTCCTGAAGCACCCTCTCATCGAGAAGGTCCATGCATTGACTGACGTGACCAATGGAGGGATCCGAGGAGACCTTCATGAAATGGCGGGGACGGCAGAGGTCGATATGATCCTTTATCCAGAGCGGTTTCTCGGACTGATCAACCCGAAGGTTCTCGAAATGCTGGATTCCCTTTCGATCGATCCCCTGGGGGTTTCGGTGGATACCCTTCTCGTGGTCTGTCCTGCGGATGTGGGATCAGATGTCCTTTCATTCATGCGGGATCATGGGATGCACGGTGATATCATCGGTACGGTTGAAGAACCAAGAGCAGGAGGAGACGTTGAGGGGGGGGGGAAGAAGGGGGAAGCAAGGGGCTCTGATCTAATAGACGATGGGGTGAGGCGGGGGCAGGTGTTTTTCGAGGATCAGATCACAGACCCTCAAGACGGACGTGTAGGTGAGATGAGAAGGAGACGAGTCAAACCATTATTCAGGGAATCGCCATATACCCCGGTCAAGGCCGTGGCAGACAAGCACAAGGTGGACCCTGATGTTGTGAAACATAGAATGCACGAAGCTGTGGACCGTGCACTGAAAAAGAAGGAATGGATGATGGATCGTCTATCCGAAGATTGAGATGGGTGTCTGCGCAGACAGAAGAATCAGGGCATGATGAGGCCGCCGTTCACATGGAACATCTGGCCGGTGATGTAATCCGCACCATCAGAACACAGGAACGATACCATCTTGCCGATGTCCGGGGGGACCCCTATCCGTCCCTTGGGTATTGTTTTGATGATCTCCAGTTCCTGCTCTTTCGAATCGAAGGTACACATGTCGGAATGAATGTATCCCGGGGATATGGCATTCACATTGATATTGAAGGGGGCAAGCTCCAGGGCCAGAGATTTTGTCAATGAGATGGTCCCGGACTTTGAGGCTGCGTAATGCACCTCGTGATCAGTTCCCGAGTATGCGACACATGAAGAGATATTGACCATCCGGCCGAACTTCCTCTTCTGCATAGCAGGTATGAAAGCCCGGGAAACAAGGAACTGGCTAGTGAGATTGGTTGTAATAACTCTGTTCCAATCCTCAAGTGAAAGGTCCCATGATTTGATATGATGATGGATTCCTGCATTGTTCACCACAAAATCCACGTCCCCGAAAGCATCGAAGGTCTTTCGCCTCAGATCGTTCACATCATCCTCATTTGAGACATCGGCCTGGATGAATTCCACCTCGACACCCAGTTCCCCGATCTCCTGCTTCACCTCATCGTAGGTCTTTTTGCTGTCGACATAGACACCTATGATATTCGCTCCGTTCCGGGCAAAATCAATGGCGATTCCCCTGCCGATCCCCCGTGACGCTCCGGTCACCACAGCAACCTTTTTTGAAAAATCATAATTCATTCGCTCAATCCTCCAACTATTTGATTCAATTTCATCTGAACCAAACGTTCTTTTCTGTGTGATCATGACCTATTAATCCGACTGAAGCCTAACCCTCTTTCTCCCATTTCTCCAGCTCAAGCACCTTGGAAAGAGTGGATCCGCGTTTGATCTCTTCTCGAAGCCGGTTCTCCCGTTCCTTCACATCCAATGCCCGGTTGGCGATCTCCGTAGCCCGTTCTCTGGGTATCACCATGACCCCGCTGTCGTCACCGATGATCCAGTCCCCGGGAGATACCTCCATACCCCCGCATACGATCTCGGTACCGATCTCACCGAAACCCTTGGGCTCTCCAGCGTTGGGGACAATATGTCGCGAGAAGGCGGGAAAATCCATAGCTGCAATATCATCCACGTCCCGGATAGCACCGTCGATGACGATCCCTGCAATACCCTTGAGCTTTGCACTCCAGGATGCCAGTTCGCCCCAGACTGCGGTGTACCCTTTCCCAGCATCGATCACAAGCACATCCCCCTCCCCCGCCACGTCGATGGCTTCCACGGCTTTCGCCCAGTCCCCGTCCGAGGTCCTGACCGTCACCGCTTTCCCCACCATGTGGTATCCCAGTTTCAATGGACGGACATTCTTCATTGCCCCCTTCTTGTGCATAGCATCCGCCACGTTGGGAGTGGAAACCATTTCGAGGGCATCACGAATGTTCTCTTTCGTATACTTTTTGAAAAGCTCGGTTGCAACGGCCTGATCTGTGTCAAGAGCCTCCCGGATCTTGCGGGCAGCGGCGGCAACATCCGGAGCTTTGGTTATTGCACCTCCAACGATAATGATGGAAGCGCCTGCCCGGGCCGCAAGATGAGCATTCTCCGAATTGAGACCTCCTGCGGCAGCAACGGGTATGGAAACCAGCTCGGCGATCTCCCGGATCTCTTCACAGGGGGACGCACCCAGCATCTGCTTGTCAATGGACACATGCAGGCAGAGATAATCCACCCCCATCTGCTCCATCTCCTGAGCCCGGGCCGCTTTGTCCTTCACTCCGAGTAGGTCCACCATGACCTCCACTCCGTATTTCTTCCCTGCCCTGATCGCCTCCTCGATGGTAGGATTGTCAGAAACACCCATGATCGTTACCACATTTGCTCCCGCCCGTCCGGCGATCTCGGTCTCGAATCCCCCCACGTCCAAAACCTTCAGATCAGCAACGATCTTCATCCCCGGGAACATCCGCCTGAGCTCCCGAACGGTATCCATTCCCTCGCTCTTTATGAGCGGGGTTCCGGCCTCGAGCCAGTCCACACCTCCATCGACCGCTTCCTTGGCGATCTGGAGTGCACGGTGCTGGTTCATGACGTCCAGTGCTGCCTGGATCTTGATGCCATGCATGGTGTCAGGATTTCCCGGGACCGTTTATAATTTTTGGTGTCCCTGAATCCTGTTGGGTCAAATATCATGGTTTTATATTGTCGTCGGTCCGAGGTCAAAATACTGCACAATAATGCTTTTAACATATGGCATGACAGAACATGACATAATGACTGGAGTACCTACCATGCAGAAAGCGATACACATTCGGAAGACGATAAACCTGTGTTTGATTTTGATTTTTCTTATTCTGATCCTTTCCTATAACAGAGGGGTCGGGGGGGAGGGGGGGGATGATACCGAAGATGACAGAGAAACGGTAAATCTCTATCTCAAATATACGGATGATGAGCACTATATGAATTCACGTCGGGACGATCCGGATGATGAAAACGGGGTTGGGGAAATGATCTGGGACTACGGTTGGGACGACGGAAATACCATTGTTGATCAGGAGCTTATGGAGGATATAGTGATAACCGGGACCTATGCGGAAAACGAGGAGGGGGATACCTTCATTGTATACCTTGATATCAGCAACCCCAGCTTTTCCAGCCAGGACATAACCCTTCAGCTCCTTGATAATGGAGAGATCGTTGCAGAGGGAACCGAGACACTGGGAGCCTTCGGATCCAATGATTTCTGGAAACTGAGATGCACAGATGGATCAGATGGAAGTTGCTATCACACGTTCCATAAAGGAGATACAATGTCCCTGCGAATGTTACCGGAACGGAATGTAAACCTGGATTACATGGATGGAGATGCCCACTTCGAATTCTACACGAACCAGATGTCAGAGGAAACATTCCTAGTGTTTGATGCGCTGGGAAACGATGCATTCGGAATGGAGGTTGCCCCCCGGCTTCCGGAAGAGACCGGGCTGAGTACCGTCCGGTTCGCGGGACATTTCAATGATGCATTGAGTTTCCGAGACATTCACCATGTGGAGATCCGCCTGGAAACTCCAACGGTGGATTCCATTATTCTTGACGAGCCAACATTGACGGACGGTCCTTCCGGAAGGATCTCCTTTAGCCTGAACTGGTCAATTCGGGATTATGTCCGGAACGAGGATGATGCAGGTTCTTATTCAGGGAGTTTTTCTATCGTTGACCTCAATGAGAATGAATTCGAATACGAGGATGAGCTGTATTTTATTGTTTCAAAATACGGAGCCTACATACAAGCTTCTGGAAATGATTCGGTGGAGAAAAGTGCGCTTCCAGGAAAGACTGTCAGCTATCATCTGGAGATCCTCAATGCTGCTCTGGTGTCGTCTGATACATTCGAGATCGTTCATAATGAAATAGCGGATGATTGGAATGTGCTGATTGAACCCACATCGGCTGAGCTTGATTCCGGAGAATGGGGAGGGATCGTGGTGGATGTAACACTACCGGAGCAGGGAGAGGTAGGCGAGACGCTGGATCTCCGGTGCACAGTTGAGTCAGTCGGCTCCAGTGAAGATGACGAATACGAAACTGTATTTTGGGATGCCCGAACAACTACCCGGATAGCTGCGGGAGCGGATATCGAGGTTTTCTACCGGGAGGGAGATTCCGGGGAGGACGGATCCGAGTACGAACATGATCACAGTATCTCCGAAAGGATTTTGAGAGATACTTCAGTCAGGTTTAACATTTTG